>CBFGJR010000109.1:9994-11771 GCA_965649145.1 Caldifarciminota bacterium
TCTTTTTCTGTTGGTGAAGGTTTTTCTTCTTCTTTTTTTTCTGTTGGTGAAGGTTTTTCTTCTTCTTCTCCAATAACTACAACCTCACTTTCGGCAGGAGCAGCTGGCTGAGCAGCCTGAGGAGCGCAGAAATAGTAAAAGCTTACCAATATCACAAAATAAACTAATTTCTTCATAATTTTTATAACTCCTCCTTCGATTAAGGGATTTGAACCATCTTATTATTATAATTTTAAAAGAACAAAAATGCAAAAATATAAAAGGAATCTGTATAATTATTAAAAATGGCGGCGTAGCTCAGAGGCAGAGCAGGGGTTTCATAAGCCCTGTGTCGGCGGTTCGAATCCGCCCGCCGCCATAATTTTTTAAATTGTTCAAATACGAATCAGGAACATCCTTAGCACTAAAAACAGGAGGACTAAATCTAATTATAAAGAAATCAGAAGGGAATTATATATGGGATATCAAAAATAAAAAATACTATGATTTTACCTCTTTTTTTGGTGTTTCCCTCTTTGGTCACTTCAATAAATTCATAATAAAAAAAGTAAAAGAATACTTTAAAATTAAACCCCATTCAATGGCGGACCTCTTTCCCTATGAGGAAAGAGAAAAATTATCAGAAGAGATTGTTAAACTTTTTAAAAATAAAGATTTGCTCTGCACCTTTGGTATTTCAGGAACAGATGCAGTTGAAATTGCCATAAAAACAGCCTTTTTATATACAAAAAGAGAAAAAATTATTTCTTTTAAAAATTCATACCACGGACTTTCCCTATTTAACCTTTCTATTACAAATATAAATCACTTCAAAAAACCCTTTGAAAAGTTTTTAAAGAATTATTCAATAGAAATGAATTTCCCTGAGAGGGAGGAGGAACTTGAAGACCTTGAAAGGAATCTGAAAAAGATTAACCCGAAGAAAATTGCTGGAATAATTGTAGAACCAGTTCAGGGAAGAGGGGGAATAAGAGTGCCACCTAAAAATTTTCTTAAAATTCTTTATGATTATGCCAAAAATAGAGAGATTCTTTTAATAGTTGATGAAATTTTCACCGGTTTTGCAAGAACAGGTAAAGATTTTTGCTTTCAATATGAGATAGATTTTCCAGATATTTTATGCCTTGGAAAAGCTCTTGGAGGAGGATTCCCAATTTCAGCCTGCCTTGGGAAAGGAGAAATTATGAAAGTATGGGAAACAAAAGGAGAACCCCTATTCGCAACAACCTTTTTAACCCATCCTTTATCAATAATCTCATCCCTTTCTTTTTTAAAACTTTATAAAAGAGAAAAACCAGTAGAAAAAGTAAAGAAAAAGGAAGGGATTTTTAAAAATTTACTTAAAGGATTGGAAAATAAAGATAAAATAAGGGATATAAGAGGAAGGGGGATATTATGGGGAATAGAATTTGAAAATGAAAAAATTGCTTTTAAGCTCTGGAAGAAAATTTTAAAAGAGGGTTTCTTAACACTCCTTGAAGGTGAAAAACATAATGTTTTAACCTTTGTTCCCTCTGTTTATTTTTCAGAAAGTAAGTTAAAAAAAGTCATTGAGATTTTATTTAATTATATTCCCTAAGACTTTTTAAAACCTCTTTTAAAGGCGGAGTTTTAAACCATTCCCTTCCTGTTATTTCATTAGCAAAAGATTTATATATATCCTCAATTATTTTTTTAAGTTCTCCTTTTAAATTGGGAGGAAAAACTTTAACAAGACTTTTCCATTTTATACTATCAATTTTTTTCGCCCTTTCAATTTCTTCAAACCATAAAGTGT
>CBFGJR010000109.1:11870-16871 GCA_965649145.1 Caldifarciminota bacterium
AGTTCTCCTTTTAAATTGGGAGGAAAAACTTTAACAAGACTTTTCCATTTTATACTATCAATTTTTTTCGCCCTTTCAATTTCTTCAAACCATAAAGTGTCTCTATAATAAATCCTTGCTATCTCTTTACTCACATGAATCCCCTCATAGGTAAATCTACACTCATCAAGTGTTCCTATCACATCCACAACTAAAACATCCCTTTTTTCATCAAAACCAAATTCAAATTTACCATCTTCATTAAAAAGGGAAAGTTTTTTAACTTCCTCTGAAATCAAATTGTTAATAAAAAGGGTTTTTTCCTTTATTTCCTCAAACTCTCTATCACTTAAACCAGCAATATCCTTTGCTTCATTAAAACTTATATATCTATCAGTTTCTTCAAGTTTAGTTGAAAAATCAATCAGGGGTTCATCTAATTTTTCTCCTGGCTCAGGTAATTTGCTTAATCCAATATCCTCTAATTTTAATTTACCCTCTTTTAATCTCTTAAAAACAGAAGAACCCTCAGGAAGTGAATTCCTGTAAATAACTTCAAGGGGAATTAAAAAGTTAAATTTTTCCTTTTTATAAATAGAATAATCGTAAACTCCATCTTTTATCTCTGGTTTTAAAACCCTTAAAAGTTTAATTTCCATAATATTGGAAGGCTCTTTTAAACTATAAAGTTTTTTAACTTTCCCTTCTTCTAAAAGCCCAATATAATGGGTTTTTATTCCAAAACTTTCAAGTTTTTCAAAAAAATATGCTGATACAATACATAGAGCCTCCCCCTTATTTTCTATACGGTCTGGCATTTCTCCCCAGTCAAAAACTGAATACCTATCTGAAAATATAAACCTTCCTAATCCTGGTTCTTTTTCATAGGGATTCTTTATAACAACAAGGTCCTTTACACTACCCAATTCTTAACTCCTTATCAGAATTCTCAATCTCTTTTTTAATTTTTTCCTGGTATTCTTTTATTTTTATTTCAAGATTTTTATCCTTTAAAGAAAGTATTTTTAAAGCTGAAAGAGCAGCTCCTTCAGGCTCTAAAACTGTAAGTGGAGCAACACCTGAGGGCATCCTCAGAGTGGAAAAAATGTCAAAACCGCTATATTTATCACTGTAAGGTGGACAGGCAATACAGGGCTTTATCGTATTTGCATCAACAAATCCACTTAAAGCATTACTTTTCCCTGCGACAGTTATGAATACAACATCTTCATTTTCATATTCCTTTAAAATTTCAAGAACTTTTAAAGGTGTTTTATGAGCAGAGGCAATCCTTAAAACATATTCAACTTCAAGCTCCTTTAACTTTTCAGCAATTTTTTTTGAATGCTCAAGGTCCTGCTTTGAACCCATGATTATTACCACTTTCATAATAAATTATTATAAAATAAGAGATTTCATGAATGAAAACCAATTTGTTATAATATTAAGGGGAATACCCCGTTCGGGAAAAACAGTTCTCGCAAAAAAAATTTTTGAAAACCTAAAAGAAAAAGGATTTATACTTCTTCAATATGATGAAATTTTCAAAATTAAAAAAATATTTGAAAAGAAAAAAATGAGATTCAAAATTTTTTATAACATTATGAAAGAACTTTTAAAAGAGGGATACTCCCTGATTCTTGATTATTCCTTTACCTCAAAAAAGGAACTGTCAAAGGTATTAAAATACTTAAAAAGGAGAAAAATAAATAAAAGGATTTACCTCTTAAATCCACCCTTTGAAACTATCCTTGAAAGGGATAAAAAATTTCCTGAACCAAAAGGGAAAGAAAAATTGCTTAAATTTTATAATAGATTGATGAAAAATTTTAACCCCTATTCTTTGATTTTGGATACCGATAAATTAAGTGTAGAAGAGTGTTTGAAAATAATATTAAAGGATATTGAAAATAATGATTTTCTTAAAACCACATCCTGACTCAAAACCAAAGGATGGAATTATATCTAAATACATAAATAGATACATTTCCTCAATTTTCACAAAAATAATTATTAAAAAGAATATACCCCCTAATAAAATATCACTTACCTTTTTATCAATCTTTTCTTTTCTTCTTATTTTATCAGGAATCTTAAAAAGTATATTTTTAACGGGATTTTTCTATCAATTAGCCTCAATTTTTGATGGGGTTGACGGAGAAATTGCAAGAAAGAAAAATCTCACCTCTGAGGGAGGTGCTCTTCTTGATACTGTTTGTGATTATATTATTGACTCCATTGCTTTTTTTTCACTTGGTTATTCCCTTTCAAAATACAATTTCAACAATTTTCTAATCCTATTTATCACATCTTTCACAATAATGACAAGGCTTTTAACACAGTTTATTGTCAAAAATACAAAAGGATTTAGAAGACATATTCTAAGAGATACAAGGGATGTTGTTGTTTTTGTTATCTTTATTTTTTCAATTTTAACAGAGATTTTTAAAAATCCTTATATAATGTTTTATGGATTACTTTTTACCAATTTATGGAGATGGGATAACGGTATTTACAGGTTATACTGTTTTATTAAAAAAAATCCTTAAAGCCTTTTTACCCAGATTTCTTTTGATTCACCTATTCTATAAAAATCCTTAATTTCTGCTTCTTTTTTAAAACCCATTTTCTCATAAAACCTTCTTGCCCTCTTATGCTTTTCCTGAGTTTCAAGAACTACCATTCTTATTTTTCTCTTAAAAACTTCCTTTAAAAAATCCTCAAATAGAATTTCTGCAATTCCCTGACCGTAAAATTCAGGGTCAACAACAATCCATAAAAGTTCTATCACCGAATCAGCAAGAAAATTCTCTGAAAAAAGAATAAAACCGAGCAACCTTCCATTTTCAAAAATCCCAGTTCCCTCATATTCACCTCTTTCAATTCCATCAAAAACATATAAACAGGTCTTTATATCCTTTTCATTGAAATCAGGTGTTCTTTTTAATATATCCTCAAGAAAAGGTCTTACTTCTTTTGAGAGTTTTGTTATTTTTAATTCAAGAGTTTTCATAATTTTCTTCTCTCACAGGCTCTTTCTATCAATCTCTCTATAAACTCCGAATAAGGAATCCCCCTATATTCAAGGGCTTTATAAAAACCTGAATCCCTTGAAATATCAGGGTTGGGATTACTTTCAATAAAATAAATTTCTTCCTTTTTATCCATTCTTAAGTCTATCCTGCCGTAGTCTCTCATTTCAAGTATATTAAAGATTTTTAAAGATATAACTTCTATCTCTTTTTTCTTTTTTTCATCAATTTCTGCGGGATAAATAACAGGAGTTAAAGCGTAATCTTTACTCCTTTTATCCCATTTTGAACTGTATGTTAAAATTTTTGGTTCTGTTTTAAAGATAACCTCACCAATTCCTATAACTCTATTATCAAAGATTGAAACATTAAATTCTCTTCCATCTATAAACTCCTCAGCAAAAAAGGGAATACTATATTTTTCAATTTCTTTAATTCTTTCTTTATACTCTTTTTCATTAAAAATAACATTTTTCTTTTCAATAAAAAGACTTGCATCACTCTTTCTTGGCTTTAAAATTAGAGGAAAAAAAAATTTATTTTCTTCTCCAGGAATAAAAAATTGAGGGGTTTTAATACCATAATGGGATACTAAAATCTTTGCCTTTACTTTATCAAGACAGAGAGAAAAAGATTCAGGAGGAGAACCTGTGTAAGAAATTTCTAATGTTTCAAGGACACTTGCTATCCAGCTTTCGCCTTCCGGTTTTCCTTCAAAGTCCTCACATAAATTAAAAACAACATCAAAATTCTCCCTTTTTAAAATATCTATCCAATTGAGGTTTCTATCAACAGGTAATAAAAAAACTTCATGGGAACTCTCTAATAGCGTATCCCTGACAAGATTGACTTCATCCATAACTGAAATTCTATCAGGCAAATCAGATTCCTTGGGTTCATTGTAAAGGATGCAGATTTTTTTATTTTTTGATGCCATATCTTTCAAAGGCACTCTCTAAAATCTCTTCTATAATTTCCCTATAGGTTAAACCCATTTTATAAGCCATTATCGGGAAATCACTTGTTTCAGGATTAAGTCCGGGTAAGGGATTTATTTCAAGAAAGAAGGGATTATAATTTTCATCAAGTCTAAAATCAAATCTTGCAAAATCTCTCAAATCAAGGGTTTTAAAAAGTTTTAGAACATACCTTTTTATTTCCTTTATCTTTTCTTCAGGTATTTCAGGAGGAACAACATATTCTACTTCTTCCTTATAATTTCTCTTTACTTCAAGGGAATAAAGAAATTCTTCTTCCTTTAATCTTTTTGGTCTTATTTCCATTAATCCAAAAAATTTTAATTCTTTATTTCCAATTATACCAGCCGTTACTTCTTTTCCAGGTATAAATTTTTCAACCAGAACAGGTTCCCTGTATTTTTCAAGGAGTTCCTTTGCCTTTTCCTTTAATTCTGTAAGATTATTTACCTTTGAGGAAAGTCTCAATCCTATGCTTGAACCCTCATTTTTTAATTTCAAAACACAGGGAAAATCTTTAAATTTAAAATTTTTAAGTTCCTTTACACTTTTAATTACCTTAAAATCCGGTGTTCTTACACCTACAGATTTAGCAAATCTTTTACATAATTCCTTGTCAAGAGTAATACTTAAGGCAAGTGGGTCAGAACCTGAATAGGGAATATTAAACATTTCACATACAGAAGGAACATGACCTTCCCTTGACCTTGTTCCAAAACCCTCAGCAATATTAAAAATAAAATCCACCTTTTCTTTTAAAATTTTTTCTATAAAATCCTTTCCACTACCTAAAAGAAAAGTCTCAAAACCAAAACTTTCAATTGTTTCTTTAAGGGAATTAATAGTTAATTCCGAATCAAATTCCTCATATATATCTTCGGGCAAAAAATTGGATACTTCCTTAGGTTTTAAATCATATGTTATTCCGATTCTCATAGAAAAAATTTACTTAATTTTTAATTAATAATTGAAATTATTTTCTGATTCTTCTTTCCATCCGGTATGTTTTTTCA
>CBFGJR010000110.1:0-18707 GCA_965649145.1 Caldifarciminota bacterium
TAATTTAAAAAATAACTATTCAGAGGTGAAAATAAAAATAAAAGATGAAATAATTAAAACAGGTCTTATAAAATTTGGTGCTATTATAGGTGACCATGTAAAAACAGGAATTGGAACACTTATACCCACAGGTGCCTATATTGATATTTTTTCAAATATATTTTCAGGGGGTAAATTCTGCCCTAAATATATTCCACCTTTTTCATGGGTATCTTATGATAAAATAGAAATTTATGAACTTGAAAAGGCAATAGAAACTGCTAAAAGAATGATGGCAAGAAGAAATGTAATTATGGACAAAGACTATGAGAAAAAGATAAGAGAAATTTTTAAAAGTGAATTTGAAAATAAGGGGAATTTCCTTATATAATTTTATTTAAAAATTGGAGGAATTTTATGAAAAAAGTAGGATTATTTTTAATTATAGGGATTATAATAATCGCCTGTAAAAAAGAAATAAAGCAAAAAGGAACTCCACCAGTTGCAAAAATTGATAAAATAATCATAAGAGAAGGTGAACTGGAAGCACAACTTCCGTATATTTCTCAAGAACCCCTGGATGAAGAACAGAAGAGAAAATTGTTAGATCTCGGGATTGAAAGAGTTATTTTTTACCTTGCAGCAAAAGATGAAGGTTTTCTAAAAGAGCCGGAAATTAAAGATAGAATAAAATGGAATGAAAGATTTATACTTGCAGAAGAATATATAAAGAGGAGAATTGAATCTGATATTCAGGTTTTACCAAGAGAAGTTGAGAATTTTTATGAAATCAACAGAAAGGATTTTGAAAAGGAAATTGATGTAGCCTATGTAATTGGAAGGGATAAAAGTGAATTGGAAGAAATAAGAAATAAAATGATAAAATCAGGACCTGTGAAGGTAATAAGTGAAATTAAACCATCACCAAATTTATTAGCAAATATAGAAAAAGTGAATGTTGGAGTACTCAAAATAAATCCTGAACTTCCAGTACCATTTGTGAGTGTTATTCTCTCTTTAAAAGTAAGTGAAATAAGTGGAGTTGTTGAAATAGCCCCTTATAGGTATGGAGTTGTTCAAATACTTGACGAGGGTAAATCAGAAACAAAAAAAGAAGAATTGATGCAGATAATTCGTTCATATTTATTTTTACAAAAGAGCCAGGCAAAAAGAGATTCTGCTTTAAATGTTTTAAAACAAAAATATAAAGTTGAGATTTTTAAAAAGTAGGAGGGGATATGGAAATTAAAAAAATTGGGGTTGTTGGTGCAGGAACAATGGGTAGTGGAATTGCACATGTTTGTTCTTTAAAGGGATACGATGTTTTACTGAATGATTTAAACGATGGAATTCTCAAAAAGGCAATTGAAACAATCTCTATCAATATGGATAGACAGATTAAAAAAGAAATTATAACCCCTTTGGATAAAGAAAATGCTTTAAAAAGAATAAAGACAACCACTTCTATTTCTGATTTTAGGGACTTGGATGTTGTAATTGAAGCAGTTATTGAGGATACACAAACAAAAATAGAAGTATTTAAAAAACTGGATGAAATAGTAAAATCTGATGCAATATTTGCTACAAATACTTCTTCAATTTCAATTACTCTTCTTGCATCAAGCACAAAAAGACCCGAAAAATTCATAGGTATGCACTTTTTTAATCCTGTTCCTTTGATGAAACTTGTTGAAGTTGTGAAAGGTGAAAGAACATCAGAAGAAACTTTAAATACAGTTATTGAACTCTCAAAAAAACTTGATAAGGAGCCTGTAGTAGTTAATGACTTCCCGGGGTTTGTTTCAAACAGGGTCTTAATGCCGATGATAAATGAAGCAATTTACTGTCTTATGGAAGAAGTTGCAACAAAAGAAGCGATTGATAATGTAATGAAACTCGGTATGAATCATCCGATGGGTCCTTTAGCACTTGCTGATTTAATAGGTCTTGATGTTTGTTTACATATTATGAATGTTTTATATAAAGAACTTGGTGATCCAAAATATAGACCCTGCCCACTTTTAAAGAAAATGGTGGCAGCAGGATATTTAGGAAGAAAAACTGGTAAAGGATTTTATGACTATAAATAAAATGGGCGGATAGCTCAAAATTGGTGAGAGCATCGGCTTCACATGCCGAAGGTTGCAGGTTCAAATCCTGCTCCGCCCATTAAAAATAAAGGTGTTTCTTTTAATTTTTTTTATTTTAAATTTTAATATTGGATTAACAAAGGGATTAAGAGAAAACCCTCCCTCTACATTTGCTCTTAAAAATGTCAAAATTATTGTAAACTCAAAAAAAGTAATTGAAAATGGGGCAATTGTTATTAAAGAAGGTAAAATTGAAAAAGTAGGAGAAAATATAAAAATCCCGGAAGAGGCTTATACAATTGATTATTCAGGTAAATGGGTTTATCCTGGATTTATAGAACCTTATTTTGTTTATAAAGAAAAAGCAACACCTTCTCAAATTCAAAAAATTAATCCTGAAAAAGATATAATTGACATAATTTCTTTTGATGAAAAATTGATAAAAAAATACAGAGAAAATGGATTTACCTCTTGTGTTTTCTTACCAGGGGAAGGCATTTTCAGGGGTAAAAGCGCGCTATTTTCTTTAAAAGAAGGAAATTTAGAAGAAAGATTGATAAAAAAGGATATTTTTCAAAATGTTGCATTTGATTATTATAAAGATGGAAAAGGTTACCCGAATTCCTTTATGGGAACAATATCTCTTATAAGGCAAACATTTTATGATGCAATATGGCATAGAAAAATATGGGATTATTATAAAAAAAATAAGAATATCCCGAAACCTGTTTTTATAAAATCTCTTGAAGCTTTATATGATGTTTTAGATAAGAAACAAAAAATAGTTTTTGAAATAGAAGATGATATAGATATATACAGGGTTTTAAAAATTAAAAAAGAGTTTGATCTGGATGTTGTAATAAAAGGTTCTTCTTATGAATACAGGCAGATTGAAGTTTTGAAAAGTGAAAAATTACCTCTTATAATACCGTTAAATTTCCCACAATTTGATTTTGAAACACCAGAAGAAGCAATTGACATTTCTTTAGAAGAATTAATGCACTGGGAACATGCTCCATTTACTCCAAAAAAATTGTGGGAGAATAATGTTGATTTTTCATTTACAACATATGGAACAAAAGACCTGAATGAATTTTTTAAAAATTTAAAGGATGCAATAAGAAGAGGTTTACCTCAAAATTATGCGTTACAAGCACTAACAGAAAATCCTGCTAAACTTGTAGGCGTATATGATATTCTTGGAAGCATAGAGAAAGGTAAATTTGCCCATCTTATAATTACAGATGGGAATATATTTGAAGATGGTAAAATTTATGAAGTGTGGATTGAGGATAAAATTTATAAAATAAGAGAAGAACCTATGGTTAAACTCAAAGGGAAATGGGAAATTACTTTATTTTTACCTGAAAAAGAGCTTAAAGGTAATTTAGAAATAAAGGGTGATTTTGAAAAAATTAAGGGTGAAATTTTATTGGAAAATGAAAAAATAGGATTAAAAAATATAAGTTTTGGTTTAAAACATGTTGAAATAACTTTTGATTCGGAAAAAATTGGTTATCCAGGAATAACCTTTTTGTCAGGAATTATAGAAGATAAAACTTTTAAAGGCAAAGGAATTTTACCAAATGGAAAAGATTTTGAGTTCATAGCAATATTTATAGAAGAAATTAAAAAAGATAAAAAGAAGGAAGAAAAGGAAGTTTATAAAGAACCAGAACTTTTATCTCCTCCTTCTGAATTTGGCAGCCTCCCTTTTCTAAAAGATTATAAAAGTATTTTGATAAAAAACGGAACAATATGGACATCTTCCCAAAGGGGAATTTTAAAGGATTATGATATTTTAATTAAAGATGGCAAATTTTATAAAATAGGGAAGAATTTAAAAGCAAAGGCTGATATAATAATAGATGCAAGGGGAAAACATATAACACCTGGAATTATTGATCCCCATTCTCATATAGGAGTTAAAGGAGAAAATAATGAAACAGGTGATATTGTAACATCAGAAGTAAGAATAGAAGATGCTTTAGATCCTTATGGTATTTCTATTTATAGACTTCTTGCAGGAGGGGTAACGGTTTCAAATGTTTTGCATGGCTCTGCCAATGCAATAGGAGGACAGAATATTGTAATAAAACATAAATGGGGAGTTAAAAATCTTGATGAACTTATATTTAAAGAGGCGATTCCAACATTAAAATTTGCACTTGGAGAAAACCCTGTTGCTCAAGATTATGAAAAGGAAAGATTTCCCCAAACAAGAATGGGAATTGAAGAGATTATAAGAGACAAATTTAAAGAAGCAATTGATTATAGATTTGAGAAAAAAAATTCAAAATACCCTATAAGAAAGAATTTAGAACTTGAAGCAATTTTAGAAGTAATTGAAAATAAAAGGATGCCTTATGTACATGCTTATAGAAGCGATGAAATGATAATGTTTTTAAACCTTTTAAAAGAATTCGGTATAAAAAGAGTTTCCTTTCAGCATGCTCTTGAAGCGTATAAAATGATTGATAAACTTAAAGAATTTAACGCTTATGCAACTGTATTTTCTGACTTATGGGCTTATAAATTTGAAGCCTATGATGGCATCCCTTACAATGCCTCAATGCTTTATAAAAATGGAATAATTGTCTCACTCCATTCTGATTTTCCTGAAATAGCAAGGAGATTAAATACAGAGGCAGCAAAAACTATGAAATATGGAAACCTTAGAGAAGAAGATGCATTAAAACTTATTACAATTTATCCTGCAATTCAACTTGGTATAGATAAATATGTTGGTTCAATTGAAGAAGGAAAAGATGCCGATTTTGTGATATGGGATGGTAATCCCCTTTCAACTTATAGTAAAGTTCTTGAAACATGGATTGAAGGGAAAAAATACTTTGATAGAGAAGAAGATTTAAAAATTAGAGAAAGAGATAAAAAGGAAAGATTTAGAATAATACAAAAATATTTAAAGGAGAAAAAAGAAAAGAAAATGGAGATGCCATGAAAAAATTAATACTTGTTGTTATTTTTATTTTTCCACTTTTTTCATCCTCACAAATTCCTGCCCCACCCCAAAAAAAAACAATTGCTCTTGTTGGTGGAAAGATTTATACAGTGACAAATGGCATAATTGAAAATGGAATAATTCTTTTTGAAAATGGTAAAATAAAAAAAGTGGGAAAAGATATAAAAATTCCTGAAGATGCGGAAATTATAAACATTGAAGGCAAGAATGTTTATCCAGCCCTTATAGATGCAAATTCTTTGGCAGGTCTTGTTGAAATTTCAACAGTAAAAGTAACACAGGATATAAGAGAAGCAGGTGAGTTTAATCCAAGCATTAAACCTGAAATTGCAATAAATATGGAAAGTGAAATAATACCTGTAACAAGAGCAAATGGAATCCTTGTTTCCTTAGTTGTTCCTCAAGGTGGAATAATTTCTGGCTCTTCTGCACTTATTGAACTTGATGGATGGACATGGGAAGATGTACTTTTAAAGGCACCTGTTGGGATTCATCTATTTTGGCCGTCCTTAAAACCCTTTTCCTATTATTTTGAAAATTTCCCTAAAAAATCAAAAGAAGAACTTGAAAAAGAATATAAAGATAAAATTTCAAAGATTAAAAAATTTTTTGAGGAATCAAAAGCTTATTTAAAATTAAAGGAATCTAATAAATTTTATAAAAGGGATGAAAGATATGAGGCAATGATACCAGTTTTAAAAAAGGAAATACCCTTATTCATCCATGCAGATGAACTGAAACAGATTAAAGATGCAATAGATTTTGCTTCAAGTGAAAATCTTAAAATGGTGCTTGTAGGAGGATATGATTCATGGAGAACTTCTGACATTTTAAAAGAGAAGAATATACCCGTTATAGTTACTGGAATACATATTCTTCCAAGAAGGAAATGGGAAGGATATGATGAACCTTTTACACTTCCTTATAAACTCTATAAAAGGGGGGTTAAATTCTGTATAGCAAATTCCGGTAATGCTTTCAGTACAATGAATGCAAGGAACCTCCCTTATAAAGCAGCAAATGCTATTCCCTTTGGACTTCCTGAAGAAGAGGCTTTAAAATCAATAACCCTCTACCCTGCCCAGATTCTTGGAATATCCGATAGACTTGGAAGTATAGAAGAAGGAAAAGATGCAACATTGATAGTAACCGATGGGAATATACTGGAAATAAAAACAAATGTATTAATGGCATTTATAAGGGGAAAAAGAATTGACCTTGGTAACAAACATAAAATGCTTTATGAAAAATATTTACAAAAGTATAAAAATTAAAATATATTTGACTTTTTTTATAATTATCCTTTAAACTTTAATTGTTTTTAAAAGGAGGCGATATGGATAAAATAATAAAAGTAATAATAACAGGAATGGTGATATTCTCAATCACCACCTGCAAAAAAGAAAAGAAAGAAATCTCAAAAGGTGAAACAGAAACCTTTCTTTATGGAACAGGAAACACAGTGGTTGATTTCCAGAATTCAGAAGCAGGTGCAGCAATTAATAGGTTTATATCACAACCTCCAGAAATTCCATTATCAAATTTATTTAAACAGCCATCAATTTTTAGCGCTGGTAAAAAACTGCTAAACACGCTTTTTGGTTGGAGTGATAGTATAAAGTGCATATACGGGACATGGACACTTAAAGATACATGTAAAGAAGATACCACTCATTGTGGACAGGTATTTTGGAGTTATTGGGATTATGTATATGATGATTCAACAGGGATAAACTTTATATGGAAGTTCTTTTATGCTGATACCCATACCGCTCATATGAGACTTTATAACATTCAGTTTGTATACCAGGACTTACTTTCTTCTCTTTCTATTGATTTAAAATCAGACGATAAGCCTGTTTTAAATGCTGACTTTTCTGCAGAATACAATCCTGATCAAAAACCAATAAAATGTTCATTTAGAATTGAGTTTGTAAATATCGGAGAATTCAAAATTACACTTGAGGCAGCATCAGGACATACCCTTGAAGATTCAATATTTGTAGGGAAAATCTATGGATACATAAAAGATTATAAACAAGGGAGCTATACATTAAACTATTTCTTTGAGAATCATGAAGATAGTTCCATGGTTTTCTGGTTCAGTGATACAAAAGGATGGAAATTTTATCTGGATATAAAAGCACCTGTTCATACCTCACATCCAGGTTATGACCCTCATTATTACCACACTGTAACAGGTGAAATAACAAAGAATGGGAAACTTGCTGCTTCAATTAAAGGAGAAATATGGGTTACTGACCCACTTTGTCCTGAGCACCAGACCTGGATACATGTTGTATTTCCTGATGGAACAGAAAAAGACATAAGACAATATATTCCGATAGGTTCAGTTCCTTTTGCTCTTATAAAATAAGGAGGAGTATAGAAAAGTAAATCATTTTAATGATATATAAGAACGAAGATGCAGGCTTAAAGTTTGAAGAAGAGAAAAGGATCGTTACTATTTTATTTGTCGATTTAAAAGGTTTTACTCAATTATCAGAAAAATTGCCTCCTGAAGATGTAAAAGAAACAATGGATAAAATTTTTTTGAAGTTAACCGAGATAATAGAAAGCAACGGAGGGTATGTAGATAAGTATATAGGAGATTGTGTAATGGCTTTGTTTGGTGCTCCAATATCTTATGGGGACGATGCAGAAAGAGCGGTAAAGGCAGCATGGGAAATGCAAGAAAAAATAAAAGAAGTAAATGAGGAAATTTCTGAAATAAAAGAAGAAACAAAATTAAGTTTAAGAATAGGAATTAACACAGGAGAAGTTGTTACAGGTTATATTGGAAAAAGAAGGGAGGGTGATTATACAGCAATGGGTGACGCTGTGAACATTGCTGAAAGAATAGAAGAAGTATGTGAGCCAGGTAAAATATGGGTTTCTGAGAGTACATACAATTTAACAAAGAGAATTTTTGATTATAAAGAACTTCCAGAATTCTCATTAAAGGGGAAAAAAGAAAGGGTTAAACTTTATGAGGTTAAAGGTTATAAAAAAATTGAAGAACCCGAGGAAATATTCTTTGAGGATGTATTTATAAATAGAGAAAAGGAAATGGAGATAATAAAACAAAAATATAATGAAGCAAAAGAGAAAAGTGTATTTGTGTTCATCTCAGGTGATATAGGGGTGGGAAAGACAAGATTTTTAAAAGAATTTGAGAAAAGTATAGCAGAAGAACATCCAGTATATTGGATATATCCGGATCCGTCATCATTTTCTCTTTTAAAAGGATTTTCTGATTTTCTTAAAAAATTTTATCCTTTAAAAGAATTTATGAAAGAAGATGAGATAAAAAAAGAAGCAGGAGAATATCTTGATTTTGCTCTCTTTCCTGATAAATTTAACATAAAATTTGAAAAAGAGGAATTTAAGAGTATTTTATTTTATGCCTTTTCCTTATTTATTGAATTTTTATGTGAAAGAAAATTCAGTATTTTTATACTTGAAAACGCCCATCTTTTAGATAGGATTTCTATTGAAATTTTAAATTATTTATCAGAAAATATTAAGGATATTCCACTTTTATTTATTGTTTCAATTAGAACACCTTATTATGAAAATTTCAGGAATCTTAAAAATTTTTCTGAAATAAAATTTGATTCATTCTCTTATGAGGAAACTAAAGAATTTCTTAATAAAACCTTAAATTTAAAGGGGTTGGATGAGGAAATATATTTTAAAATTCATCAATATACACTTGGAAATCCTTTATATATTAAAAATATATCACCTCTTCTTAAAAAGGAATTATCTTTATTTAAAATACCTTTATCTTTGGAATTTGGAAGAATAACAATTGATAGATTGAATGAAGAAGAAAAAAAATTACTTGCTATTCTATCCTGCCTTGGAGAAAGATTTGATATGGAGTTAATTTCTTATTTAAAAGAAGAGAGAAAAATAAAATTACATCAAATGCTCAAGAAGTTTTTATCAATAGGAATAATTGAGCAAGAATATGGAAAAGAAATTTATACTTTTAAATCATCTCATTATAGGGAAATAATTCTTGATAGCCTTTTAAGAAAGACAAGGGAAAAGTTGCACAATTTTGTCGCAGAGAAATTGGAATCTCATGAAAGATTAAGAGAAAAATTTTATCCTTTAATTGCTCTTAATTATGAAAAAGCAAACAAGAAAGATAAGGCAATTTTTTATTATAAACATGCCACAGATAAATCGTTAAGAAATTTCTTATATGAAGAAGCAATAAATTATCTGGAAAAAATAATTGAATTATCAGAAGATGAAAAAGAGAAAGAAAATGCAAAGATAGAGATGGGTAAATTGCTTCCCTACATAGGAAAAATAAAAGAAGGTGAAGAAATTTTAATTGATTTATGGAAAAATAGAAAAAATATAAATGCATTGATGGGATATCTTGAAATCCTGGTGGAATATAAAGGAGAATATAAAAAAGTGATGGAAATAATTGAAGAAGAAATTGAAATAGAAAGACTGGAGTATGAAAATAAGTGTAAAATTTTACATTATCTTGGTGAGGCTTATCATATGTTAAGGAAATTAGAAGAGGCAGAAAAATATTATTTTAAAGTCTTAAATATTTTAAAAGAAAATGACCCTTTTAAGGCAATTATTTTAAATGCTCTTGGAGGAATATATCATTATAAAGAAGAATTTGATAAAGCAATCTATTATTATAAAGAAGCACTTAAAGAAAATGAGAAATATGAATTAAAACTGGAAATGATTATAAATCTTTTTAACATTGGAAACGCTCTTTATGGAATTGGTAAATATGATGAAGGATTGGAATATCAAAAAAAGGCTCTTTCTTTTGCAGAATTAATAAATAATAGGCACCATATTGGAATTGCTTATCAAAATATTGGTTATTATTATTTAATAAAAGGTGAATTTAAAGAGGCAATAGATTATTTTAAAAAGGCAATTAACATTTTTACATTTTTTCAAAAGAAGAGGAATATTGCTCTTATATACAGTTATATGAGAATAATATACTCTAAACAGTGTTTTTATAAAGATGCACTGAAAGTTTCAGATGAATATTTGAAAATAGCAAAAGAACTTGATTTACCTGATGAAATAGCGAAGGCTCTTTATTCAAAAAGCAGGGTTTATCTTTTCATTGGAATGATAGAAGAAGCAAACGAGTTGTGTAAAGAGGCTTTAAGAATTTCTCAAGAGAATAATATAAAGAGGTCAGAAATAATATGTTTTTTGAATTTAGGTGATATCTTTTTGACCTCTCAGCCTGAAAACTCTTTTGAGTATTATAAAAAATCGTTAGAAATGTCAGAAAATTTTAACATCCCCTATTTAAAAATACTAGCACTTCTTGGTTTATGTAAACTAAACATTTTATTAAATGAGAAAGAAAAAGCCATTGAATACCTTGAAAAAGCAAAAGAGATAGAAAAATTATTAAAGAGTAAAGATGTTGAAGGAGAAATTTATATAATAGAGAGCTTATTAAAAGAAAAAGGGAAAGAAAAAAAAGATTTACTTATAAAGAGCATTGAAATTGCTCAGGAGATTAAAAATTATAGACTCCTTTTAAGGGCTCTTTACTTTCTATCTTTAATTGATAAGAATTTTGAAAACAAGTTTAGAGTTCTTTTAACCCAGTTCTTAAAAGATTTAGAAAATATTGAGCTTGAAAAATTTTTACAAGTACTAAAATTTATAGATTAATCAATTAGAGAATCTAAAGAAAAAATTTCCTCCCTTAACTTATCTATCCCCATTTATCACATAAATCTTTGTCTCTAAAAAAGGATATAGTTTTATAAAATATATTCCTTTTGAAAGTTTTACAGGTAATTTGTAAAGTAATTTATCAGATGTTAAAAATAAATCTTTGGTAATCAAATTTCTTCCAGATAAATCAAATATTTTTAATTTTGTTTTTATATTTTTATTTCCCATATATTTTAAGAAAATTTGTCCATTTATATAATTAATTTTAAAAACATTCTTTTTAAAAGAATATGTTTCTTTAACTTTTATCTCTTCTACTTCCTTTAATATCCAGTTTTCAGGGTCAAAGGCAAGGTCAATTGGTTTTTTATTTACATAAATTTCAAAATACTGGGAATCAAGAGAATCCCATACAAATGTTTTGAATGTATCTCCCTGACTAAGTAATATCCATATATCAACAGGCATTTTATAGGTTGGAACATTATAATTATGGGATTGAACCTGGTAGATGAATAGATTAACCTTAAAAGAATCAGGAGAAATTGAATCATAGTTCCAGCAAAATCTATATTCAGGGTGTCCTGGTAAATAAACCCATTCATTAAAAAACCACCATAAATTTTTGCCACTTGTGGACTCCACAACAGTTCTTAAATCTTCTGTTGTTGCAGAAGAATACGCAAAATTCTGCAAGTAATTTCTAATAGATTCAAAAAATATTGAATCTCCTATAACATGTCTTAACATATGCAATACCGATGCCCCTTTTCTATAAACAACTGCAAAGTGAAAAAGTATGGGAGGATTGTATATTGGGAAAGGAGGATAAGGCTCATTATTTATATAATAATTCATCATCCCTTCCATATACTCGTGGTAAGCAGTTTCTCCGTCTCTTTCTCCAAACCATAGCGCTTCACAATAGGATGCAAATCCTTCATTAAGCCATATATCCATCCATGTTTTGCAGGTAACAAGGTTACCGAACCAGTGGTGTGAAAGTTCATGTGCAACCACCCAGTCCCAGTCATAACCCCAGTTTAAATGCAGATTTATGAATGTATTTGTCTGATTTTCCATTGCTCCACCAATAGGTGCATGAACATGAGCATATTTTTCTTCTATAAATGGATAAATTCCAAATATATTTGAAAAATATTCAAGCATCCATGATATCCTTTGAAATTTTTCCTTTGCAATGTTTGTATCCTGAGGGAAGACAAGATTATATACTGGCATATTGTAATTTCCATAAATGAAACTATCTTTAACATTGACAAAATAGGGAGAGGTTGCAAATACGATTAAATAATTTGCTATCTTGTATTTTTCTTTAAATTTATAAATTACTTCATTACCTTGCAAAATAGAATCAATCTTTAAACCATTTGCTATTACTTTGTATCCTGCTGGTACCTTTATACTCATATCTAAAAGAACTTTATCAGAAGGAAGGTCATAAACAGGTATCCATCTTTTTGCGTCAAAAGGTTCGTTATCAGCATATATTATACTATCTTTAAAATAAAGACCACCTGATGGAAAACCCGAGTAAAAAACATCTACTTCTGTAGAATCGTTTAATGTTAGAGGTGGGTAAAGGATTATTTTCAATATAGAATCACTATGCATATAATTTTGAGGAATTCCATTTCTTAAAATACTGTCCACATTCAATCCCTTTAAATTTATTTTTAAAGTTTCAAGTGAAGAAATAAGTGATTTGAATCTTATTTTATTTTTACCTTGAAGAAAATGAGATTGAGGATAAGGGTATAGATCAATAAAATAATGAAGAATATCAAAAGTGATATCTATTCTTGATTTTTCATAAGATAAAGTTTTTTTACCAATAAGGTTTGCTTTAATTTCTTCGCAGGGCACATTTAAAATAAAAAATGCAATCAATATTTTCATTTTTCACATTCTTTTATCATCTCTTCAACCTTTTTTCTTGCACCATATCCTGGATTTAACTTAAGCCCTTTTTTTAAATAATAAACTGCATCTTTCTTTTTACCAAAAATATAAAGTGCTACACCTAAATTTATATAGGGTTCCCACAGGGTAGAATCCATCTTTATTGCTCTTTTATAATCCTCAATCTCTTTTAAAATATAAAAAGTATCTTTTCTGGCTTCATATACAAGATGATATGCCGCACCCCTCATATTATATCCCTCTGCCTTTTCGGGATTCAATTCAAGACCTTTATTTACATAGAATAAAGCACTATCAGCATTTTTTAGATATAAAAACTCATACGCTTTATTGAAATATCTCTCCGCCTCTTTTTTATGATTACAGGAAATTAAAAAAAAGAAAAGAACAAAAAACACAAATACTTTCTTCATACTTCAATTTTAAAGTAAATGATTTGAATTTTTCAATAAAAAATTGTTATAATAATAACTTTTT
The DNA here is from genome assembly GCA_965649145.1 of Caldifarciminota bacterium. Taxonomy (GTDB): domain Bacteria; phylum Hydrothermota; class Hydrothermia; order Hydrothermales; family JAJRUZ01; genus JBCNVI01. The sequence goes on from CBFGJR010000110.1 coordinate 13,174, forward strand.
ATTTTTAAGGAGGAAAAATATGGAAAATACAGATTCAAAGAAGTTTTGGAGGAAACCATTAGATTTTGATAAGTTAGAGAAAAAAAGGGGAGTTTTATATATAAATGAAGAACTTTGTAAGGGTTGCTCTTTTTGTATAGAATTTTGTCCCGCAGGTGTTCTTGAAAGGAAAGACAGATTAAATTCAAAGGGTTATCATCCACCTTATACAAAATATCCTGAAAAATGTACTGGCTGTGGTTTTTGTGAGAGAATTTGTCCTGAATTTGCTATTATTGTGGAAAAGGAGCCTGTAAAATGAAAGCAAAAATTTTGACTGGAACCCATTATATGCTTGGTGATCATGCATGTGCAGAGGGTGCAATCGCGGCAGGCTGCAGATTTTTTGCAGGTTATCCAATAACTCCTTCCACAGAAATTGCTGAATGGATTTCGCGGAGACTCCCTCTTTTTGGAGGAATTTATATTCAAATGGAAGATGAAATTGCTTCAATCACTGCTTTAATAGGTGCTTCCTGTGGCGGAGTTAAATCAATGACTGCCACATCAGGACCTGGCTATTCTTTAATGGTTGAGGGGATAGGACTTGCTGTTATGCTTGAGGTACCCTGTGTGATTGTAAATGTTCAAAGGGGTGCTCCTTCAACAGGACTTCCTACCCTTATAGGTCAGGGAGATGTTATGCAGGCAAGATGGGGTTCTCATGGTGATTATGAAATAATAGCGCTCGCTCCTAATTCTTGCCAGGAAATGTTTGATTTAACAATTAAGGCATTCAATCTTTCAGAAAAATACAGGGTTCCTGTAACAATACTTACCGATGAAGCAGTTGGACATTTAAGAGAAAAGGTTGTTATACCACCTGAGGAAGAAATAAAAATTATAAACAGGAAAAAGCCAGATGCAGTACAAGGAGAATACTGGCCATATCTTCCAGATGAAGACCTTGTTCCAGCAATGGCGATTGCTGGTGAAGGCTATTTTGTTCATATGACAGGGCTTACCCATGATGAAAGGGGTTATCCAAATATTACAGGTGAAGCCCATGAAAAACTTGTGCGAAGATTAATTGATAAGATTCAAAAGAATAGAAAAGATATAATTGAATATGAAGAAGTTATGCTTGATGATGCAGAAATTGCTGTTATTTCTTTTGGAATAACTGCAAGAGCAGCATTAAAAGCAGTTAGAGAAGCAAGAAAGAAAGGGATTAAAGCAGGTCTTTTTAGGCTAATAACAATATGGCCATTTCCTGAAGAGAAAATTGCTGAGATTTCAAAAAGAGTTGAAAAATTCGTTGTAGCGGAAATAAATCAGGGACAGGTAAGACGAGAGGTAGAGAGAGCAAGGTTAAACAGTGTCCCTGTTATAGGGGTTCATAAACTTGGCGGGGAATTAATTACACCTGATGAAATTTTGGAGGGAATATGGAAAAAGTAGAATTGATGGAAAAGGTTCATCCTTTAGAAGAGTATTTCAGGAAAGAAAGACTTCCCCATATATGGTGCTCAGGATGCGGACTTGGAATAGCGATGTCTTCCCTTTTATATGCAATAAAAGAACTTGAAATACCACGGGAAAAAATTTCTATCATTTCAGGAATTGGTTGTTCTGGAAGGGTGGCAGGATATATAAGAGTTGATTCCTATCATACAACCCATGGAAGAGCAATTGCCTTTGCAACAGGTTTAAAGCTTGCAAAACCTGATCTCAATGTGATTGTTTTCTCAGGTGATGGAGATATTGCGGCAATTGGTGGGAATCATTTAATTCATGCTGCAAGGAGGAATATGGATATTACGGTGATATGTGTAAATAATTTCAATTATGGGATGACAGGAGGACAATTTGGACCTACTACCCCACTTGAAGCCATAACAACAACAACACCTTATGGAAATTTTGAGTACCCTTTTAATCTTCCCCATCTTGCTGCTTCAAGTGGCGCAACATTTGTTGCAAGATGGACAGTTTTACATGCATACTACCTGAGAGAGTCAATCAAAAAAGCGCTCACAAGAAAGGGATTTAATTTTATAGAGGTCGTCTCTCCATGCCCAACAGGATTCGGAAGACCAAATAAAATAGGTGAAGCAATTGACGAAATGAGATATTATAAAGAGAATTCAATTATAAGAAACGGAATTGACCCAAAAGAAGCAGAACTTTCTTTCAGGGGTAAAATTGTTGTTGGTGAATTTGTTGAAATAGAAAAGCCTTCTTATCTTGAAATTTATCAAAAATTTTTAGAAGAAAAGGGGATTAAAAAATGAGAGAAATACAGTTTGCAGGGTTTGGTGGACAGGGGATAGTTTTGGCAAGTTATATTTTAGGATATGCAATAACAGTTTGTGAGAAGAGAAATTCGTCAATGACACAAAGTTATGGTCCTGAGGCAAGAGGGGGTGCAAGTGCATCAGGAATTGTGATTTCGGAAAATCCTGATGAACTTGTTGACTATCCTAAGGTTACAAATCCTGATGTTCTTGTTTGTATGTCAAAAGAGGCTTATTCTGTTTATGTAAAAAAAATAAAGGAAAAAGGAATGCTTATATACGATGAAGACCTTGTTGAAATTTACGATCTTCCTGAAAATATAAAAACTTATCCAATTCCTGCAACCCGACTGGCTGAAAAGGAAGTCGGAAATAAACTTACTGCAAATGTGGTAATGCTTGGTGTTTTATGCGAACTAACAGGAATTGTTTCATCGGATTCACTTAAAAAAGCAATTGCTGAAACTGTAAAAAAAGATTATATAGATTTAAATCTGAAGGCTTTTGAAATCGGTATTAATTACGCTAAAAAATTTAAAAAGTGAGGAAGTCTATGAAAGTATCTCTTCAATTTAAAAAGGAGTTGACAGGGATTTTTCATGAAAATAAGTTAAATATGTGTTATCAATGTGGAAAATGTTCTTCTTTTTGTCCTGTTTTCTGGCAATTTCCCCATAAATTCAATCCGAGAAAAATAATTGAAATGGCAAATATAGGGATTCCTGAAATCCTTGAAAGACCGGATATATGGAGATGCACAACCTGTTATGAATGTGTAGAAAATTGTCCCCAGAAAGTTAATTTCGTTGAACTTATTTACGCTTTAAGAAACATAGCAGTTAAAAAAGGATTTGCACCAAAAGAAGTCCTTGATGAAATAGAAGCAGTAAAAAAATACGGGCATATTCTTTCTGCTACCGAAAGAATCAAAAAAATAAGGGAGACACTCGGGATTGATCCAGAAATTAAAGATAAAAAAGAGATTATTGAGAAAATTTTAACAAAATGAGGAGGTAAATATATGATAACCCTTTATCCTGGTTGCTTGATTGAAAGAAAATATCCAGGCTTTGAGAAATCAGCAATCAGCGTTTTAAAAAATCTTGAGATTGAATTTATTCAGTCTTTTGAGTTTACATGTTGTCCTGACCCTGTATGGGTTAAATCCTATGATGAGGAAATCTGGTTTAGAATTGCTTCAAGGAATATAGGGATTGCAGAAAAGGAAGGTAATCCCCTTGTTACTTTATGTAATGGATGTTTTGAAAGTCTAAATACGATAAATAAAATTTTGAAAAAGGATGAGAAGAAAAAAATTTTAGCAAATAATTTTTTAAAAGAATACGGACTTAATTTTGATGGGAAAATAGAAGTTTATCATCTCTTAAATTACCTTTATAAAGAAATAGGAGTTGAAAAATTAAAAGAGAAAATTAAAAATCCACTTGAAGGATTAAATTTTGCTGTTCATCCTGGATGCCATTTTTCAAGACCTTCGGAATTTGCCCAGACAGATGACCCTTTAAACCCAAAAATTCTTGGTGAAATGGTAAAAATTCTTGGTGCACAGATATTTGATTATGAAGGTGAAACTGAATGCTGCGGTTTACCAAATTTTATAACAGATAAGGAAATTTCATTAAAAATTGCAAATAATAAAATTGAAAAAGTTAGAGAATCCGATGGAATTGTTGTTATATGTCCATCATGTTTTATGCAATTTGAGAATGCTCAAGTGCTTTTAAAAATGGAGAATAAAGTTCCTGTTTTTTATTACTTTGAACTTCTTGCATTTGCAATGGGTGAAAATTTAGAAGAGATCGGTTTTAATCTCCACAAAATTGATGTTTTAAATGTTTTAAAGAAAAAGGAGTTGGTGAGATGAATGAAAATGAAGAAATAAGAATAGGTGTTTATATATGCCATTGTGGATTAAATATAGGGGGAATTGCCGATGTATATGAAATTACAAGGTTTGCTTCCACTTTACCAAATGTTGTTGTTGCAAAAGAATACAGGTACACCTGTTCTGACCCGGGTCAAGATATGATAAAGAATGATATAAAAGAATATAAATTAAACAGGATTGTTGTTGCTGCATGCACACCGAGAACCCATGAACCGATTTTTAGAAAGACAATAGAAGAGGCAGGTTTGAATAAATATTTATTTGAGATGGCAAATATAAGGGACCAGTGCACATGGGTTCATCTATATGAAAAAGAAAAAGCAACTGAAAAAGCAAAAGACCTTGTAAAAGCAGCAGTTGCAAGAGCACATTTTTTAAAACCAAGGGTTGAATTAAAGGTTAAAATAAAAAAGAAGGCACTTGTTATAGGTGGTGGAGTTGCAGGAATCCAGGCTGCACTTGACCTTGCAGATACAGGATATAAAGTATATCTTGTTGAAAAAGAGCCAACAATTGGTGGAAGGATGGCTCAAATTGATAAAACCTTTCCAACAATGGATTGTTCAATATGTATTCTTGCACCGAAAATGGCAGAAGCAGGAAGACACCCAAACATAGAAATATTTACAAATTCAGAGGTTAAGGAAGTTTCCGGATATATCGGGAATTTTAATGTAAAAATTTTGAAAAAGGCAAGATATGTTAGAGAAGATTGCACAGCCTGTGGTGATTGTGCAAAAGTATGTCCTCAGAGTGCTCCAAATGAATTTGATGTTGGACTTAGAACAAGAAAGGCAATTTATATACCATTTGCTCAGGCAGTCCCAACAAAATATATAATAGATAAAGATTTATGTTTAAATCTTAAAAAAGGGACAATAGTATGTGAGGAATGTTTAAAAGCCTGTGGTGATAAAAAGGCAATAAATTTCAATGATAGGGATGAAATAGTTGAAATTGATGTTGGAACGATAATAGTTGCAACAGGTATGGATGTTTATGACCCCTCAAAGAATCATGATTATGGATACGGGATATACGAAAATGTTATCACATCAATGGAATTTGAAAGACTTATAAATGCAGCAGGTCCTACAGAAGGTAATCTAATCAGACCTTCTGATTGGAAAATACCTGATACGGTTGCATTCATTCAATGTGTTGGTTCAAGAGAAATGAGAAACGGTGGGAAATATTGTTCAAATGTTTGCTGTATGAATACTATAAAGGATGCGCTTTTAATAAAAGAGCACTGGCCATGGGTTCAGCAATATGTCTTTTATCAGGATATAAGGGCGTTTGGTAAAGGTTTTGAAGATTTATATAGGAGGGCAAAAGAAGAAGGCGTT
>CBFGJR010000110.1:18807-34750 GCA_965649145.1 Caldifarciminota bacterium
CACTGGCCATGGGTTCAGCAATATGTCTTTTATCAGGATATAAGGGCGTTTGGTAAAGGTTTTGAAGATTTATATAGGAGGGCAAAAGAAGAAGGCGTTGTTTTTATAAGAGGTTTGCCATCAAAGATTGAAGAGACAAAAGATAAAAACTTGATAATTCATGCAGAGGATACACTTCTTGGAGAGAAAATTACACTTGAAGTTGAACTTGCTATTCTTTCAGTTGGTCTTATTCCAAGAAAGGGTTCAGAAGAACTTCAAAAATTGTTAGCACTTGCAACAACAGATGATGGCTTTTTCCTTGAAGCCCATCCAAAGTTAAGACCGGTTGATACCGCAATAGGTGGTGTATTCCTTGCAGGATGTGCAGAAGGTCCAAAAGATATAAAAGATTCTGTGACACAGGCTTCTGCTTCAGCAGCAAGAGCAGGAATACTTATGGCTCAGGGAGAGGTAACAGTTGAGGCACTGACACCAGAATTAAATACAGAACTTTGTAAATCCTGTGGTATGTGTGCAAATGTATGTCCATACCATGCATGGATATGGAAAAAAGAGGAAAGGAGTTTACCAAAACTCATTGAAGCATCCTGTGCAGGATGTGGCGCCTGTGGTGCAGAATGCCCGCAAGAAGCAATTGATATGGGGCACTTCCCTGATGAAGCAATATATGCCCAGATTGATGCCTTACTTGAAGAAAATCCTCATGAAAAAGTGATAATCTTTGCCTGTAACTGGTGCTCCTACGCAGGTGCTGACCTTGCAGGCGTTTCAAGGTTTCAATATCCACCAGTTGGAAGAATTATAAGAACAATGTGTTCAGCAAGGATTAGACCCGATTTTGTAATGTATGCATTTTTAAAAGGGGCAGGCGCGGTTCTAATGTCAGGATGCCATATAGGTGATTGTCATTATAACTATGCGAATAGACATACATTAAGAAGGTATGAAGCATTGAAAAAAAGGATTGAAAGGCTTGGGATAAGACCCGAGAGGCTTCAACTCCAATGGTTTTCAGCAGCAGAAGGGATACAATTTGCTCAAAAAAACAGGGAACTTGCAGAATTTTTAAAAACAGTTACAAAGGAAGAAGTTGAAAAAACAAAAGAAATTTTAGAAAAAGCGTGGAAAAAACCAAAGAAACTTGAAAGATGGGAGAAGATTAAAGAAAAACTTTTTGCAAAAGTATCTCTAAACAATCCCGAAAAAAGATAAAATTTTATAAATTTACAGGTTCAGGAAACGATTTCATAATCTTTGAGTATAAATATTTCAGAAACATAATTCCACGAATAAAAATTCTATGTGATAGAAAATTTGGAGTTGGCGCAGATGGAGTTCTTTTTTTCAAAAGAGAAAAAAATTATGACTTCAGAATGATTTATTACAATTCGGATGGTTCAAGGGCAGAATTCTGTGGAAATGGTGCAAGGTGTCTTTTATTTTATGCCTTTTTAAAAACAGGAAAGAAATATTTTAGATTTATCGCTGACGATGGGGAACACGAAGGATATGTTTTAAACAAAAATGGGCTTGTAAGGGTGAGCTTTAAAATTCCAGAAAATTTAAAATCTAATTTTAAAATTGAAGGAATAAAATATAAATTATGGTATGCAAATTCAGGTGTTCCACACACAGTTTTATTTTTAAAAAAAATTGAAAAAATTGATGTAATAAAAATTGGGGAAAAAATAAGATTTCATCCTTATTTTAAACCTTATGGAACAAATGTTGATTTTGTTAAAAAAGAAAAGAAAAATTTAATTTCTATAAGAACATATGAAAGGGGGGTTGAAGACGAGGTTCTTGCCTGTGGAACAGGTATTGTTGCAAGCGCCTTTTTAACAAAAGAAAAATTTAAAATAAAAGAAAAAAAGATTTTTGTAAAAACAAAATCAGGAGAAACTTTAAAGGTGATTTTTGAAAAATATAAAATATATTTAGAAGGGTATGTAAAAGAGGTCTTTGAGGGATTTTTAAAGTAAAAATGGGTAATTTAGATAATAATGTTATGCAGTGCTCTTAATGAATATCCTTAAAAAATTACAAATTTTTTAATTTCATTTCCAATTTTTATAAAATATACGCCGTTTTTATCAATTTGCGTTTTCTGTCCCGAAATATTAAAAATCTTATATCCTTTTAATTCTTTAATATTCTTTTTAGAAAAAATTGTTTCTTTACCCTCGTTTATTTTAAATTCTATGCTTAAAAAGGCATAATCACAGAAATAGGAGCCTGTTCTTTGAAGTGTATCCACAGGATAGATTTTTATTTTTATAATTGCTTGATTTGCAGTATCAGGTGCAAGCTTTTGAGCATAAAGGAGTTGCCAGCCATTAATGTTTTGACTTGAAGATGTTATACCATATGTCAAATAAATTCCATTTTTATACCAGTTTACCTGAACCTTTGCATAGATATTTGTATCATTATCAAATATGTATGCACCAATATAATAATAAGTTCCACCAGTTATAGAAACTGTATCAGAGATAAGTGCATCGGTTAAAGTTGTTGTTGCACTTTGTCTTTTTATTTTTATTGAAAAATTACCATGATAAACTGTATCCTCCTCTTTTAAAACCGGTAAAGCAAAAGGATGTGCGATTTTCCATCCCCAAATTGAATCACCTATCCATTCTTCAAAACTCGGATTTATAAGCAAATTCTGGTTTAATATAAAAAATAAAATGAATTTCATAATTTTTCAGGATTTAAAATCCTTCCAAAAAATATTATATTTTCAGTTTTCTTCTCATAAATTAAAAAAATAAATGGATGGTCCGCACGAAAAACTTTCCTTTTCCTTACAGCGGTTATCTCCATAACGATTCCTGTTGCTGCGGCTGCCTCCGTCCCCTCCTCATTCACCTCAATGAATGCCTTATGAAGTGCACGACTTATAAAAAGTTCTTTCTGCCTCGTTATACCTGAAAAATCAGCTTTTATCTCTGAAAATGCATCTTTTATCCCCATATTTTCCAGATATGTATTTAATAAATACTTTGTTTCCATTTTAAATTTCGGTATATAAATATCAATCTCCTCTTTTCTCATACTTTCCCTTATTTCTTTAAATTTTTCATAATTCATATATTCATCTATGGAGTTTATATCAAAATCTTTTGGCAAAAATATAAACATTGAAACTTCTTCTCCATCATAAGGTATCTCAAGGACCTGAATTTTTTCATCTTCATAATAATTAAAAAATTCTTTTTCCATCTTCATCATATTAACCTTAACCCTTTCAGTTTCAGAAATTCTAAAATCTTCTTCCCTTGTATTCTTTTTATCAAACTCTTTTAACCATTTCCCTTTAAAATATATTGCATTTGTTATAATAAGTCTTGTAAGTGGACCTATCATATCTTTTGATATGAGTTCTTTTATCTTCCCTTTTGTTTTCTCAAGAATCCATGAATTTATAATCTCTGCTGCTCTTTCAGGTTCTTTCACAAAATCAAGATTTTTCACAAACGATAAATAAAATTTTTGAGTTATATTCAGATATTCTTTTAAAATTTTAAAATCTTTGTGAATCCATAATGCATTTGCAGTATAAAGTTCATATTTTTTATCACTTTTATTTATTTCCTTTAAAATCTTATTAAAATTTTCCCTTCTTGATTTCTCATCCTCTAAGAAAAAGAAAACTTTCTCAATTTCTTCCTGTGTATTTCCTCTTGCACCTTCATAAACTATTAAAAAAGCAGAAGTTATACTGAATGGAGAAAAGAATATATTTTCTTCTTTATCCTTTAATTCAAAATAAAAATTAAAAGAAAATTTATTAATTCCTTCCCAGAGATTATCAGAAAATCCTTTCCCATACCTTTTACCTATACCTATAAAAAGAAAAAATAATAAAAAAATTATTCTTTTCATAATCCATAGTGTTTCAATATTTCTGCCAGATCCTTGTTTTTCTTTGCATATTCCTTTAAAATCTTTTCTATCATCTCCTCCCTTTCCTCAATTTCCCTATTTTTCTTTAAATAGGGCTCTCACAAGCAGTCCTTCTATCCCATATGGCAAAACCAATTGTAACTGCGACAATTCCTGCAAAAGCACAAACTATCCCTATAAAAACATGAATCAACTGGTCAAACCTTTTTTCAATCATTTCAAATCTTTTTTCAATCATTTCAAACCTTTTTTCAACACTTTCCTTAAATTCTTTTAAAGATGTTTCAATTCTTATCATCCTTTCCCTGTCTTCAAGAGTAAAAGGAATCTCTTTTTCTGCAAAAAGGATATTTGATAAAAAACACAAAATGATTAATTTTTTCATATTAAAATTATAAAACTTTTAAAAAACAGAAGTCAAGCAAATAAAAATAAATTTAACTTTTAAAAGAGAAGATTATACGGATCTTTCTCTTTAAAATTTTTAAAAAAACCTTACAATCTCCTCTACCCCTTTTAATTTAACTTTTAAAGAGGAATAAAAAATTGCTTTTTCTAAAGAAATATAAGAGTCTTTTGTTTTTAGATAAAAAACTAAGAAAGAGGCACCGAATACATCACCGCATCCTGTTACATCACCTTATTTATTAAGGGTATTACATTGCATTCCTTAAAAAGTTTTGCAACTGTTAAAATTGAATATGTAACACCACCAAAGGATGAAAAACTTTTACCTTTATAAGGATATATTGTATCATAATTTACAGAACCAATTATTGAAATCTTCACAAAATTTCTATGCTCATCCCTACTGCTCCACCGCCTCCAAGGCAAAGGGAGGCAATTCCTTTTTTTAATCCCCTATCTTTTAAAGCATACATTAAAGTAACAACAATTCTTGCACCTGATGCACCTATTGGATGTCCAAGAGCAACTGCCCCACCATTAACATTTAATTTATTCATGTCTATTTCAAGTTCTTTTACATCAGCAAGAACCTGTGCAGAGAATGCCTCATTTATTTCAATTAAATCAAAATCGTTTGGATGTTTAAATCCGCTTTTTAGAGTCACTTTTCTTATAGCACCAATCGGTGCAAAGAACAAATCTTTTGGTTCAACAAAATTTGAAGCATAGGCAATTATCCTTGCAAAAGGCTTTAAATTTCTTTCTTTAACAAATTTTTCACCTGCGATAACTACTGCTGAAGCACCATCAAATATCCCCGGTGCATTACCTGCTGTAATTTTCCCATCTTTTTTAAAAGCAGGTGGTAATTTTGCAAGTTTTTCAATTGATGTATCAGGTCTTGGTCCCTCATCCTTATCAATTACATTAACGCCTTCCTTTGTTTTAACCTCAACTTTTACTATCTCTCCTTTAAATTTCCCTTCATTTGTTGCCTTAACTGCTTTCATATGGGAATTATAAGCAAATTCATCCATCATTTCCCTTGTTATGCCCGCTTTTTCAGCAGTATATTCTGCAAGTTCTCCCATATGTTGATTGTTAAAGGAACACCATAACCCATCATAAATCATATGATCAGAAAATTTTACATCACCAAATTTTGTTCCTGTTCTTAAAAAAGACATATGTGGAGCATTTGTCATTGACTCCATGCCACCTGCAACAATACAATCCGCATCACCGAGTTTTATTGCCTGAACCCCTAAAATGATTGCCTTTAATGCTGAACCACAAACTTTATTAACAGTGAAAGCAGGAACTTCCGGGGGAATACCTCCTTTAATCGCGGCAATCCTTGCAGGTCCCTGCCCTACCCCTGCCTGTAAAACGCATCCCATTATGACTTCATTAATATCAGAAGGGGAAACGCCTGCCCTTTTCACAGCCTCTTTAATTACAATACCACCAAGTGAGGTTGCAGGAAAAGTAGAAAGAGTCCCTAAAAGTCTTCCCATTGGTGTCCTTGCACCACTCAATATAAAAACTTCTTGCATAATCTCCTCCTTCTTTACATTTAAATTATAAATCTTTTTGAACAAAAGAATCAATTTCTTTATAATTTTAAAGTGAAGAAAATATGTAAAAAACATAAATTACCTTTAACAAGAAAATGTTATAGATGTAAAAAATTAATATGTAAAAAGGAGTTTGTTAAAAAATATCATCATATTTTTTGTTCAAGAAAATGTGCTTATTTGTGGAAAGTTGAAAAATATTATCTCACAGAACCTGTTAAGACTTTTATTTTTTATTTCTGTTTTGGAATTTTTTCAGGGGTTTTGATTTTTGGAATGTTTAAAATAAGGGATTTACCGGTTCATGAAAAAATAAGTATTAGAAAGATATTTATTAAAGATGAGGAAAAAATTTTTGATATAAAAAGAATAGAAACTTGCGATAAAATAGTATGTCTTACATTTGATGGTGGGTTTTATGCAAACAGGGTTGATAGTATAATAAATATACTCAAAAGGAAAAATATTGAAGCAACTTTTTTTCTAACAGGTGAATTCATTAAAAGATATCCTGAGAAGACAAAGAAAATTGCAGAAAATTTTGATGTTGGAAATCATACATTCTCTCATCCTCACCTTACAACTTATGAAATAAATACCGTTCATCACGCACTCCCGGGTGTAAATCAAATTAAAGTGATTGAAGAGCTTCTTTTATGTGAAGAGATATTTGAAAAGTTAACAAATAAAAAGATGGAGAGAATATGGAGAGCACCTTATGGAGAGGAAAATTATGAGATAAAAAAGTGGGCTAAAAGGATAGGATATACCCATATAAGGTGGACATATGATACACAGGATTGGAAAGAAGAAATAGATTATGAAAAAATTATAAGAGATATAATTTCAAAGAAGAATTTAAACGGTTATATATTTCTTATGCATCTTGGTTCTCCTTATGAAGATAAAGGATTCTATAGATTCTTAAAATCACTTATAAAGGAGTTAAAAGAAAGAGAATATAGATTTTTAAGTATAAAAAACGCTTTAAAGTATTATAGAGTTATGATGTAATTCTTAAAATAAGATAAAATACAGGTAAAGTAAAAAGATAACTATCTATACGATCAAGAATTCCTCCATGGGCAAGTAAAATGTTAGAGAAATCCTTTATTCCAAGGGATCTTTTTAAATAGGATTCAAAAAAATCGCCCATCTGAGCAAAAAGAGGAAGAATTATTGTCAAGAGAGGAATTGAAAGGATGGGCAATTCCCAGAATTTTAAGAAGATTAAATTGAATAAAATTACACCAAAAAGTCCACCTAAAAATCCCTCAAGGGTTTTGTTAGGACTTATTTTTTCAAAAAGTTTTGTTTTTCCGAAAAATTTACCGATATAAAAGGCAAATGAATCATATATTATCACTATAAAAAGGAGATAGAAAAGGGGTTTTATACCAATTTCTCTTATTTCAACTGCAAAGGAAAGTAAAAAAGGCAAATAAAATAAGATAAAGATAAAGAAAAAGGACCAGTAAATCCCGTTACCAATTTTTAAAAAACTTAATGAAAAAATAAAAATAAAAAGAACAAAAATTAATACTGTTTCGTAAAAAGTGAAAGGAAGAAAATAGTAAGCCGGAAGGTAAAGTGGTATAAGGATTAAAAAGGGCAAAATATCTTCATCCCCTATTTTTTCTTTTAATTTTTTTGAAAATTCAAATACTCCTAAAAATGAAATAAAAGTTAAAAATAAAATCAATAAAAAACCACCTTTATATATAAAAAAGGATACGATTAAGAAAAGTAAAATCCCCACAATTATCCTTACAATATGTTCATTCCAGTTTTTAATCTTCTTCAACACCTCCAAATCTTCTCTCCCTCTTTGAAAATTCTTCAATTGCCTCTAAAAATTCCCTTTTTCTGAAATCAGGCCATAATTTATTTGTGAAATAAAATTCTGTATAAGCAATTTGCCATAACATAAAGTTTGAAATCCTTAACTCACCACTTGTCCTTATGAGAAGGTCAGGCTCAGGTACATCATTTAAATAAAGATATTTTGAAAACTCCTTTTCTGATAGTATTCTTTTTTTATTTTTTAAAATCCTGTTTACTGCATCCACTATTTCTTTTCTGCCCGTATAATTTAATGCAAGTATTACATTCATCCCCGTACACTTTTTTGTTTCCTCCATACATTTTTTTAAAAAATTTCTCACATCTTTTGGAAGTTCATCTATTCTCCCCATTACCAGAATTCTTATATTGTTCCTTTTTAATCCCTCTAATTCTTCTTCTAATGTTTTTTTAAGCAAATTAAAAAGAAAATTAATTTCTTTTTTAGGTCTTTTCCAGTTTTCCCTTGAAAAAGTATACAAGGTGAGATAATTTATTCCATATTTTTTTGAAACTTCTATAATCTCTCTAACCGATTCTACTCCTACTTTATGCCCTATATATCTTTCAAACCCCCTTTCTTTTGCCCATCTTCCATTGCCATCCATTATGATTGCAACATGATTAGGAATTTTAGGAACCTTTATCACTCCTCTTCTATTTCCTCTTCTTTCTTTTTGAGAATTTCCTCTATCTTCTTTATATAATCATCAGTTATCTCTTGAACTTTTTTCTGGTATCTCATAAGGTCATCCTCAGAAATCTCTTTATTATCTTTTTTAATTTTCAATTTTTCATTTGCATCTCTTCTTATGTTTCTAATGGCAATCTTAGAATCCTCTGCAAGTTTTTTAACAAGTTTAATAAGTTCTTTTCTTCTTTCTGTAGATAAAGGCGGGATTGGTATTTTCAAGACACTGCCTTCAATCTTTGGTGTAAGACCGAGTCCTGATTTTAAGATTGCTTTCTCTATTTCACCTATTGCATTTTTATCCCATGGCTGTATTACAAGAAGACGGGGTTCAGGAGCGCTAATCCCCGCTATCTGGATTAAAGGGGTGGGTACACCATAATAGTCAACTTTGATTGTTTCAAGAATTGCGGGAGAGGCTTTTCCTGTTCTTATCCTTGATAATTCCAGTTTTAAATTTTTTAAAGTCTTTTCCATTTTATCTTTTGTTTCATTCAAAAGATCTTCCATTTTAGACCCTCCTTACAATTGTACCTATTTTTTCTCCTTTAAATATTCCCTCAAGGTTACCCCTTTTTGTGAAATTAAAGACAATGATTGGCAGGTTATTTTCTTTACATAATGCTATTGCAGAAGCGTCAAGAATTTTTAAATCCTTTTTTAAAATTTCATCGTATTCTATTTCCTCATAAAATTTAGCATCGGGATTTTTTATCGGGTCTTCTGAATATACTCCATCAACTTTTGTCCCTTTTAAAAAAATATCTGCTTCTATTTCTATTGCCCTTAAAGCAGCAGCGGTATCTGTTGAAAAATAAGGATTTCCTGTTCCTGATGCAAAGATAACAACCCTTTTTTTCTCAAGGTGTCTTATCGCTCTTCTTCTTATATAAGGTTCAGCAATCTGATTCATTTCAATTGCAGAAAGAACCCTTGTTGGAATACCCATCTTTTCAAGAATATTTTGCATTGCAAGTGAATTTATACAGGTTGCAAGCATTCCCATATAATCCCCTGTTACCCTATCTATTCCTATCTTCTCACTTTCACTCCCTCTTAATATATTACCCCCGCCTACAACAATAGCAATCTCCACTTTCAAATTTTTGAAAACATTTGCTATTTCCTCACATATTGAATAAAAAATCTCTTTGGAAAAAATCTTATCTTTTTCTCCGAGAATTTGTCCACTTATTTTAAGAAGTGCTCTCTTTATCTTCAAATCTAAATTTCACCGATTCTAAACCGGGCAAACCTTTTTACTACAATATTTTCACCAAGTTTTGCAATATACTGTTTTATAAGGTCATATACAGTAATATTTGGGTCTTTTATATATGGTTGTTCTAAGAGACAAACTTCCTGGTAAAATTTTTCAAGTCTTCCCTGAACAATTTTCTCTATAACTTTTTCAGGTTTACCTTCTTTCCTGGCTTGCTCTTCATATATCTTCTTTTCTTTTTCAATTATTTCCTCAGGAATATCCTCCCTTTTTACTGCGAGGGGGTTCGTTGCAGCAACCTGCATCGCAAGATTATGAACAAGTTCTTTAAATTCATTAGTTGAAGCAACAAAATCTGTTTCACAATTTACTTCTATCAAAACACCGAGTTTTGCACCCGGATGAATATAAGCATCAATCCTCCCATCTTTTGCCTCTCTATCAAGTTTTTTTTCTGCTTTTGCTATTCCCAATTTTCTTAATATTTCTATTGCTTTCTCAATATCTCCTTCTGCCTCTACCAATGCTTTTTTACAATCCATAATTCCTGCACCAGTTCTATCCCTTAATTCCTTTACAAGTTTTGAATCAATGTGCATCTTGCCCACCCTTTTTAAGTTCTTCCTCACCCTCAATTATTGTATCAGCAATTATTTTTGTAATAAATGAGATTGATTTAATTGCATCATCATTTCCTGGAATTGGATAATCAACAAGTTCAGGATCCCCATTTGTATCAATAAGGGAGACAATGGGTATTGAAAGTTTTCTTGCCTCCTTTACTGCTATTTCTTCCTTCACAGGGTCAACAATATAAACAAGGTCAGGCAACTTATCCATATTACTTATTCCCCTCAAAAACTTATGAAGTCTCTCATATTCCTTTTCAATTTTAAGCCTTTCTTTTTTAACAAAAAGGTCTAATTTACCCTCTGTCTTCATTCTTTCAATTTCTTTCATCTTTTCAAGTCTTCCTAAAATAGTGGTGAAATTTGTAAGGGTTCCACCAAGCCATCTTTCCACCACAAAGAAAGCATGGCACCTTTTTGCTTCCTCTTCAACTATATCTTTTCCTTGTTTCTTTGTACATACAAACAAAAATTTGCCTCCCTTTAAAGCAATCTCTTTTATCTTTTGACATGCCTGCAAGAGACACTCATAAGTTTTTGAAATATCAAGAATATGATATCCATTCCTTTTTGTGTATATATAAGGCTTCATTTTAGGGTTCCATTTAAAAACTCTATGACCGAAATGAACACCTGCCTTTAAAAGATCTTCTTTTGTAATATTTTGTAAAACTCTAACGTTTAGAGTACTGATGAGCTCTTCTTCTTTTGGTAAGTCCATATTTCATCCTCTCTTTTTCTCTTGGATCCCTTGTTAAAAGTCCATGAGTTTTTAAAACTTTTCTAAAACCTTCATTGTAAAGAACAAGCGCACGCGCAATCGCTAACCTTAAAGCCTGTGCCTGTGCAGATATTCCACCACCATCTGCCTTTGCTATCACATCAAACTCCCCTTCCTTCTGTAAAATTCTGAAAGGTTCTCTTAAATAAAAAATTAAATCCTTTCTTTTGAAATATTCTAATACATTTTTACCATTTACTATTATATCTCCCTTTCCTTTTCTAAGCCTTATTCTTACCCTTGAACACTTTCTGCTCCCAGTAGCAAAATATATTTCATTCATAAAACCTCCTCGGGTTCTATTTTTAAAGGCTTTTGGGCAATATGGGGATGATTATCACCTGCATATATTTTAAGCCTTTTAAGCATCCTTCTTCCCAATTTATTTTTAGGAAGCATTCTCTTTACAGCAAGATATATTATATTTTCAGGCTTTTTGCTTTTCATTTTTTCAAAAGTAATTTCCTTTAAACCACCAGGATAAAAAGAATGAAAATAATAAACCTTTTTTTTCTCCTTATTTCCAGTTACTTTTACTTTTTCAGCATTTATAACTACAACATAATCCCCTGCATCTATATGGGGAGAATAAACAGGTTTCCTTTTACCCATTAAAAGTATTGCAATTCTTGAAGCAAGCCTGCCTAAAACCTTATTCTTTGCATCAATTAAATACCATTTCCTTTCTTTTTCCTCTATTTTTTTAAATACTGTTATATCACTTTTCATTTGTTTCTAAAATTTAAATTAAGTTTTAAATTATATAAAAAAAAGATTTTTCCTGTCAAATAAAATGTTTAATCATTCAATTTAGGTAATAAAAAATTAAAACCCCCCTCAACAAGGGGGAAAGGGGGTATTTGTGAGAAAATAATAATTTAGATAATTATTAGACTTGCAAAGTGTATTTTTGGTTCTCCTTCTTTTTAAAATTTATCCTCGTATGAAATTTTGGCAACATTTATAATTTCTTCACCATATTTTCTTATTGAATTTAAAAAGGATTCAAAGGGTAAAAATGGATAAACTTTTAAGAAAAAGGAGATTGCTGAAATATTTATTCCGCTTCTTATATTTTTAAACCTTCTGAAGTTCCTTTTTTCACCTTTTACTTCTTTTATGCTTTCATCTGCTATTATTTTTGTTTCCCATTTTTTTAATTTATCTTTTATTCTCAAAAAACCATCAATAGAAGTAATTATTACAAAATCGGGATTTTCAATTCCTGTATAATCTATCTCTTTCTCTGAAAATATGAGTTCACTTGTTGAAAAACCTGAACTTACTGTAACAGGATTATCATTTTTTTGGGTTACATAAAATCCAGATAAAATTGCTGACTTTGCAAGGATCTCTGCTGAAAACTGAACCCCTTCTCCTGCACTTCCTGCAATCAGTATTGCAAAATTTCCTTTAAAATTGGGTTCATACTCCTTTGAGATAAATGGAAGAGTAATCTCTTTTAAATCTATTTCTTTGTTTTTTAAGATATATTCCCTTTCTTTTTTACTTATTATTCCTTTTTTCTTTCCTTCTCTTTTTAAAATTTCTTCAAGTATTTTTAAATCAATTTTATTAAATTTTGCTCCATAACCTGTACATATTTCAATAATTTCAAGAAGTGCAAAACCCTTAAAAGAAATCGCCTCTTTTAATATATCCTTTAAATCTTTATCCTGAGCAAAACATCTTGCTAAAAATGGGGCATTTGCTGAAGAAAGTATAGAAATTATATCAAGTGGGGGGAAGGGGTTTCCTTCTGGTGTTGTCCTTGTTATAAATTTCTCTGGTGTAAATGCTGAATGCTGCCCACCTGTCATTCCATAAAGGAAATTGTTATGCAGTAAAACTTTAATATCAATATTCATTCTTGCTGCTTCAACAATATGTAAAAGACCGATTGTTGCACCACCATCTCCTATTAAAACAATAACTTTTAAATCATCACCTTTTATATTCTCAGCCATTTTAATTCCTGCTGCTATTGCAGTACTTCTTCCATGTAATGTATGAACTGAATGAGTTTTAAAATATTTATCAGCAAGACCAACACATCCTATATCAGTGATTATTACACATTTTAAAGGGTCTATGTTTAATTCCTCTAAACTTTGTGCAAGTGCTTTAAGTACAAGAGGATGTCCACAACCTTTGCAATAAGGTAATTTTAACTCAGTGTTTAAAAATCTATCCATTTTTTATCACTTCTTCTATTATTTCTGAAGGTAAAATTAGATCACCTATTTTATTTATTTTAAAAACCTCTTTGCCTTCTAAAACCCCTGCCATCTTCAAAATGTCTGCATACTGTCCTGTTAGGTTTTCTTCAACAATAAAAACTTTTTTATATTTTTTAATAACCTCTTTTATAAAAAGATAAGGGACAGGATAAAGAAGTTTCATTATAAGGAGTCCCGCTCTACCATCAAGTCTTTTATAAGCAGAAGTAGCACTTTTTGAACTTACACCATAGGTAATAATAATATCTTCTTTTCCTTCATAATATTCATAAATATTAAATTTTTCTATATTTTTTACAATTTTTTCATTTAAATGTTTTAAAACTTCTAATACTTCTGGGTCATCTTTTTTTAAAACTCCTTCTTTATCATGGGCGCTTCCTGTTGCCATTATTCTATATTTTTCACCAAGAGGAGAAAAGAGAGGAATATCGTGAAGTTCTTTAAAATCATAAGTCCTAAAATTTTCTCCATCAAAATATTTTCTCTCATACACTTCGGGAAACCTAACCTTTTCTTTATCTATTGTTTCATAAGTCATTGTTATTTCTTTTTCACTAAGAAGAATGACCGGGGTTCTTAAAATCTCAGAAACATTTATTGAATGAACCGTTGTATAAAAAGCATCTTTAATAGAAGAAGGTGAAAAGACTGGAACAGGATATCCACCTGAGTTTGAAAAGATTGAGAAAAGTAAATCACCCTGAGAGGAAGATGTTGCTGCACCTGTTGAAGGACCCATTCTCTGACAGAGCACAATTAAAAGGGGTGTTTCGGTCATTAATGCATAGCCTATGCTTTCTATCATTAAAGAAAAACCAGGGGCAGATGTTGCCGTCATTGATTTTATCCCTCTCATTGATGCACCTATACAATAAGAAATTGCGCTTATCTCATCTGATGCACCTATTGCAAAACCACCAGCCTTTGGAAGATTATCAATCATATAAGCGTATATTCCACTTGCAGGTGTTATCGGATAGCCCGCATAAAATCTGATTCCACCTTTTATTGCTGAAAAAGCTATTGCTTCTCCACCAGAAATGAACACCTTCATTTTACTACAAACTCTTTACCTTTTTCTAAAATATCAACAACTTCAAATCCCTCTTCTTTTAATTTTTTTGCAACAAATTTTCTATGACACTTCCAGAAAAGTTTTTCTGCACAGAAAAAAATTGTCTTCCCTGTTTTCTGGATCTCCACAAGTTTTTTAATCCCTTCCTCAAAATTTTTTGTTTTCATATATTCTATATAAGAACCAAAAGGGGTTTTGCTTTTCTTTCCCCTTTTACCTCCAAGAAATTCATCCAGCCATATGTAATTAATTCCATTTTCCTTTAACTTTTTTTCAATATAATCTTTATTAAAATGAGGAAATTTCCTTGAAAATGGGAATCTTCTTATATCAACTACATTTTTTATATCATAATTTTTTAAAATTTCAATAAAATCAGAAAAAGTGCGGTTTGAATGACCGGTTGAAAAAATTGTATTTTTAATCATTTTATCTTTTTGAGAATTGAATCAGGATCTATTTCCATTTTTATTTCCATCTCCTCCTGTGGTTCAAGTCTGAACTCGCCCTCTTTCTGGGATAAAAGATGGGAACATTTATCAAGAATTTCTTCAGCTTTGACAAAAATTTCACCTACTTTAGCATTAACTATTTTCCCTTCTTTAAAATATATTTCTCCTTGACTTTTTCCTTTTATTATCAGAACACCTGATTTATTAACTCTTTTAACAAACCTTAAAATATCCTGTATTCTTATATCCCTTAAATCTCCTATAAGAGCCATTTTTTTCTCCTTTTTATTTTACACCAAGAATTTCCTTTATTTTGTTTATAAATTCTAAAAGTAAAAATGGTTTTTCAAAATATTCATTCACACCCAGTCTTTTTGCTTCTTCCCTTACTTCCTCCGTTCCATAGGCAGTCATAAGAATTTTTGGGATTTTTAAAGACATTTTATTTACCCTTCTTATAATCTCAAGACCGTCTATAGTTCCTGGCAATTTCAAATCTGTTATGAGTAAATCAAACTCCTTTTCCTCTAATTTTTTTAATGCATCTTCACCATTATCACAAACAACCACTTCAAAATCTCCTGAAGCAGTGAAAAGAACTTCGTAAAGGGTTAGAGCAAGCGTTTTCTCATCTTCCACTATTAATATTCTTTTCACTTTTTTCTCCATAAAACCTCCTTTAAACTTTTAAAGGTATTTTTATTTTAAAAATACTTCCTTTTCCAATCTCACTTTGCACACCGATTTCCCATAAATGGTATTCTAATATCTTTTTAACTATTGCAAGACCTATACCTACTCCTTTTGGCTTTGTAGTGAAAAATGGTTCAAATATTTTATCTATGTCATCCTTTTTAATACCGACCCCATTGTCTTCTACTTCTATAATAATAGAACTATTTTCTCTATATCCTTTTATTTTAATAAAACCTTTCTTTTCTATTGCATGAGCAGCATTTGAAACTAAATTTATGAAAACCTCCTTAATCCTGTCTTCATCAAATAAAATTTCGGGTAAATCTTTATCAATCTCAACTTTTACTTCTATTTCTTTATCCTCAAAAAAACCTTTTGATAAACTCACCGCCTTTTCAATCACTTCTTCTATTTT
>CBFGJR010000111.1:0-2707 GCA_965649145.1 Caldifarciminota bacterium
TACCTTTTCAGCAGTTAAACCCATTGAAAGGTAATATCCAGGAAATTTCTCCATAAGTAAAGGGAAAGGAGAAGTTTTAAATCCACCCATAGGAACTTTTGACATACTTTCAACACCACCTGCAATTATACAATCAGCAAGACCACTCATTATTTTTGGTGCGGCAATGGCAATTGCCTCAAGACCTGATGCACAGAATCTATTAACAGTAATTGCGGGAATATCAACGGGAAGTGAAGCAGAAAGTGCTACAATTCTTGCTACATTCATTCCTTGTTCTCCTTCAGGAAAAGCACATCCTAAAATTAAATCATCAATTTCCTTTTTATCAATCCCCGTTCTTTTAATAAGTTCATTAACTGCACAGGTTGCAAGATACTCAGGTCTTGTGTCTTTAAAGGAACCTTTATTTGCTTTACCTCCCGGGGTTCTAACCCCATCTACAATTACTGCTTTTTTCATTTTAAAACCTCCTTTTAATTTCTTAAAGGTTTACCTTTTAAAAGCATATGCTCAATTCTTTCTTTTGTTTTTTGTGTTCCACAAAGAAAAAGGAAATTTTCCCTTTCAAGAGCAAGTAATGTTTCCTCAGTAACCTCTGTACCTGCTGGCACATCTTTTACTGTTAAAATTTCTGCTATTTTTTTTGCAATAAGAGCTTCATGTTCTGTAATTTGTTTACCTTCAAGAAGGTTATATATAAGCATTTCAAGGTAAGAGTAACCATCCTTTCCATCGACCTTTATCTTTTTCTTCCTGTTTTTTTGAAATCCAAGTTCATTTAATTCAATGACTTTTCTTTTTGCATCATAAAGCAGGTGGTCCTGATTTATTGTAATACCGTCTTTATCTCTTAAAAACAGGTATTTTTTAGCCTCAAAGGCAGAAGATGAAACTTTTGCCATTCCTATAATTTCAAGTATCCTTCTAAGATAAGGATAGAAATCTACATTTACTCCTTCAGGTATGAGTTCTTTATGTCTTAAAAGCATTTCCTTTGTTCCACCTCCTGCCGGTAAAAGTCCAACTGCAATTTCAACAAGCCCCATATATAATTCTGAAGATGTTTGAATATAAGGGGAGTGTAAAACAATTTCACATCCACCACCAAGAACTCTGCCAAAGGGTGCTGTAACTATTGGTTTATTTGAATATTTAATTCTCATATTCATTTCCTGGAATTTTCTTACCATAAGATCAATTTCATCCCATTCCTCCTCCTGAATAGCCATAAGAATTAGATATAGATTTGCACCTGCTGAAAAATGTTCTCCCTGATTACCTATTACCATTCCAATATAATTTGAATTTTCAAGAAAATCAATTGAATTAAATACCATCTCCACTATTCCTGGTCCTATTGCATTTGCCTTTGTGTGAAATTCAAGTAATAAGCAATCATCACCCATATCGTATAATGTTGCCTCATTATTTTCTTTTATAATTCTTTTTTCTTCCTTTAAATCATTAATATAAACCTCGTATTTACTTTTTGTTTCTTCCCTGTAATTTTTTTCGGGGTAAAAGTAATAATATCTTTTTGTCTTATCTATTTTATAAAAACTATCAATTTCCTTAACCCAGTCAGGAATTTTTTTGCCATCCTTTTCCATTCTTTCTCTCAATTCCTTTACCCCGAGATAATCCCATATTTCAAAAGGTCCATATTTCCAGCCAAATCCCCATTTCATTGCATTATCTATATTTAAAACATCATCAGAAATTTCAGGAATTCTATTGGCACAGTAAAGTAAAAGTTCAGAAAGGGATCTATAAGCAAATTCTGCACCCTTATCTTTTCCATTTATAAGAAATTTTATTCTTTCACCTATATTTTCCTCCTGCATTGCTCTTTCAAGAGAAGGAAAACTTGCTCTGATTTGCTCCCTGTAATTCCAGTTTTTAATATCAAAGGTATATATTTTTGTTTCACCATTTACCTTTTCTTTTTTATAAAACCCTTTTCCGGTTTTATCCCCAAGCAAACCTTCCTTTACCATTTTTTCAAGAAGTTCAGGGGGTTTAAAGACTTCTCTCATTTCATCATCTTTTGCTCTATCATATACAGTTTTAGCAACATGGTATAGAACATCAAGACCAACAAGGTCAAGAGTTCTAAAGGTCGCAGTTTTAGGTCTTCCCATCGCCTTTCCTGTAAGGGCGTCAATTTCTTCTGGTTCTAAACCCATTTCTTCCATTAATTTAAAAACATACATAATTCCGAATACTCCAATTCTATTTGCAATAAAATTGGGGGTATCTTTTGCTAATACGATTCCCTTTCCCAATTTTCTTTCTGCAAATTTTTTAAATTCCTCTAAAACATTTTTGTCAGTCTCAGGTCCTGGAATAATTTCAAGAAGTTTCATAAATCTCGGTGGATTGAAAAAGTGAGTTCCAAAGAAGTGTTTTCTCATTTCTTTTTTAAGGTCTTGAGATATTTCTTTTAGAGGTAATCCAGATGTATTAGTTGTTACAACTATACCTTCCTTATAAAACTTTTCCACTTTTTTAAATAAGTTTTTCTTAATTTCAAGATTTTCAACAACTGCCTCAATAATCCAGTCCACCTCTTTAACAACTTCAAGGTTATCTTCAAAATTTCCAATTTCAATATCATCTGCAAATTCAGGTGAATATAAAGGGGGTGGAAATTGTTTTTTTAACCTCTGAATTGCATCCTTTACAATTTTATTTCTATCAGTTC
>CBFGJR010000112.1:0-2693 GCA_965649145.1 Caldifarciminota bacterium
AAAACAACGAACTTATTATAAGATTTTTACCCTTCTTATTTTCTATTTTATCTTTTTTTACATTTTATTATCTAATGAGAGAGATTAATTCCGATGCTTCTTTTTTGTTTACTTCAACTATAATTTTTTCAATTTCAGAAACTCTTTTACTTTATTCCTCAGAATTTAAACATTATTCCCTTGATTTTTTTACATCAAGTTTATTTTTATTAATCTATTTTAATTTCTTAAAAAATAGTTCAATAAAGAATTCCTTTTTACTTTTTATGTCCTGTATTTTATTACCATTTTTTTCTTTTACAATTTTTACTTTTTTTCCTGCAACTATCATAACTTCCCTTTATTTTTTCTTAAAAAGAAAGTCTTTTAAAGAAATTTATTTTTTGATATTTTCTACTTTAATTCTCGCAACCTTCTCCTTATTTTATTATTACAATTTTTTAATGCCATATAAAAACATTAAATCCCTTACAGATTACTGGAACAAATTTTTTTTTAATCCCTTTGTTATTTCTGAATATATAAGGTTCTTAGGTGTTTTTATTTCAGTGTTTCATGGAACACTTGGTCTCAGAATCCCGATCTTAGTTTTTTTATTGTTTATAAGTGGTTTATTTTTTCTTTATAAAAAAGACAAAGATGTTTTTTTATTTTCTTTAATCTCCCTTTTAACCCTTATATTTTTATCCTTTTTGAAAATTTACCCTTTTCACGGAAGACTTCTTTTATTTTTTAACCCTGTTTTAATCCATACTATTTCAATGAATTGTTCAATAAAAAATTCAACTTATAGAAGAATATTTTATATAATATTTTCAATAATTGTTGTTAAAACAATTTTTTATGATGTAAAACTAATTTTATATCCTCACAGGATTGAGATAAAGAAGGCAATTTTTTATTTAAGAAAAGAAAAACCAGAATATGTTTATGTATCAGGAAGTTTAAAAATACCTTTTAAAATTTATGAAGGGGAAATAAAAGTTATTGAGAAAAAAGATATTTTTGACTATTTGAATAATTACAAAAAACTTTATCTTGTTCTTGATAGGGATGAAATTT
Source organism: Caldifarciminota bacterium (assembly GCA_965649145.1). Lineage (GTDB taxonomy): Bacteria > Hydrothermota > Hydrothermia > Hydrothermales > JAJRUZ01 > JBCNVI01. The sequence continues at coordinate 1,063 of CBFGJR010000112.1, forward strand.
TTGAATTTAAAAAGAAAAATTTACCTTTTAAGGGTAGTGTTAAATTCTTTAATGTTTATCTTTGTGAAATAATTTTACCTTAAAAATTTTTAAGCACTTCCAGAATGTAATCTACTTCCTCTTCCTCTAAACAGGGATAAAGGGGTAAAGTAACTTCCCTTTTTGATAAATCTTCTGTTACATCAAGATGTATTCTTCCATGTCTTTCCCTTATATAAGAAAAAAGGTGAACTGGTGGATAATGATGGGAACACTCAATTTCCTTTTCCTTTAAATATTTTAAAAGTTCTTTTCTTTCCCTTTCATCCTTAGTAAAAATTGGATTTATGTGATATGAAGAAGGTTCATCTTTATCATAGGGGAATACAAATTTATCTTCAAGTTCACCTCTTATTTTTAAATAGATTTTCTTTCTTTTGCTCTGCATTTCATCCAACCTTTTTAAGAGAGCATTCCCGAGAGCACCCTGGAGTTCGGTAGGTCTGAAATTAAATCCAGGAAAATTTATATCATAATCTGATGAGAGGTCTTCTTTCTCAAAGGCAAGATATTTTATTCCGTGATTTCGTAAAAGTTTTAATTTTTTATAAAGTTTTTCATCCTGGGTTAAAATAATTCCACCTTCACCTAAGTGGAGGTTTTTGTTTCCATAAAAACTATAAACACCCGCTATTCCAAATGTTCCGGCTAACCTATTATTTCTTTTAACAGGAAAAGAATGTGCTGCATCCTCTATCAAATAAATCTTATTTTCTTTGCAGAATTCTATATATTCCTTCATATCAATGAGGAACCCAGCATAATGCATAAAAATAAGTGCCTTAGTTTTTTTTGACAATTTCTTTTCAGCATCCTTTAAATCAATTACAGGATATTTTTCTGATATAACATCAACAAAGACCGGTGTTGCTCCAAGATGAATTAATGGTTCAACGGTTGCCGTAAATGTAAAAGATGGAACTAAAACCTCATCATACTTCCCTATCTCAAGAGCCTTATAAACAAGATAAAGGCCAGTGGTAGCTGAAGAAACAAAAACCGCCTTACTTAAAGTTAACTCTTCAATTTTTTTTTCAAATTTTAAACATTCTTCTCCAAAAGATAACTGCCCCTTTTCAAGAACATTGAGTAAATAAAGTTTATCTTCCTCTTTTAATTTTATTTTAAAATAGCGAATTTTCATCCTTTAAGGTAATTTTCAATAAATTTTATTTCATCAAATTTATCTTTTATTTTACCTTCTATTTTTTTTATTTTTATATCCTTTATCATTTCACCGATTTTTTTACCTTCAAAACCCATTTTAAGCAAAAAATCTCCATTAACAAAAATTTTTAAATTACAAAAATTTTTTATTATTTTTTTAATTTTATAATAAGGAAAACCTGATTTTAAAAGAGAAATAAATAAACTTTTATCCTTCATTTCATAACATTTTTCTTTTCTCTGATTTTTAAAGGAATTCAAAAATTCCTTCTTTTCAGTTTTTTCAAGAAATGAATCTATTTTATTTATGTAATCTTCCTTTTTAATAATTATTGCCAAAATATATATCCATTCTTCCTTAGAAAAATTTCCTGAATTCTTATCAAAAAGTTCAAGAAATTTTATTATTTTATACTCTTCTTCCA
>CBFGJR010000113.1:0-2678 GCA_965649145.1 Caldifarciminota bacterium
TTATTGTATAATTAAAAGCAAATCTTGGGGAGAGGGTTCTCCCTTGAATACTTTCTGTCCCCCGGGTTCAATAAAGTTCCCTCTCCCCTTTTATTTTTAAATTTGATTTGCTTATAATTTTAAACTATGGGAACAGAAATAATTTCAGTGGGGCATTATGTGCCGCCATTTATACTTTCAAACTTTGACCTTGAAAAGATTGTTGAAACTTCGGATGAGTGGATTACTGAGAGAACAGGGATAAAGGAAAGAAGGATAGCAGAGCCTGGAATTGCGACAAGTGACCTTGCCAAAGAGGCTGCTTTAAGAGCGCTTTCTAAGGCAGGTATTTCTCCTGAAGAAATTGAAGCAATAATTGTTGCCACTGCGACTCCTGATACCTATGTTGTTTCAACAGCCTGTCATACTCAGGAAAAAATTGGTGCTAAATATGCCTTTGCCTTTGATATATGGGCAGCTTGTCCCGGTTTTATTTATGGACTTAAAATAGCAAAAGGACTTATTAATAGCGGTGAAGTTAAAAATTGTTTGTTAATTGGAGCAGAAACACTTTCAAGATTTCTTGATTGGGAGGATAGGTCTACTTGTGTTTTATTCGGGGATGGCGCAGGTGCAGTTTTAATTGGTTCTAATAGTAAAAATAACAAAATTATTGATGTTTTTCTTGGTGCAGACGGATTTTTAAAAGATTTACTTATTATGCCAGGAGGTGGTTCTTTAAAACCCTTTTCACCAGAAATTTTTGAAAAGAGAGAGTGTTTTATAAAAATGAAGGGTAAGGAAGTTTTTAAAAATGCGGTTTTAAAAATGGAAGAGGCTGTAGATATTATTCTTAAAAGAAATAAAATTAAACCTGAAGAAATTGATTTTTTTGTTCCCCACCAAGCAAATATAAGAATTATTGAAGCCTTAAGGGAAAGATTAAAAATGCCAAAAGAAAAGGTATATGTGAATATTGATAAGTATGGTAATACTTCAGCTGCTTCAATTCCCATAGCTCTATCCGAAATGGAAGAAAAAAATTTACTTAAAAGGGGAAGTTTAATTCTTCTTGTTAGTTTTGGAGCAGGTTTTACCTGGGGTTCTGCTTTAATAGAATGGTAAAGGCAGTTTTCTTTACAGGTCAGGGTTCACAGTTTATTGGCATGGGAAAAGATTTATATGAGACAAATGGGATATTTAAAAAAGTAATAGATGAGGCTGAAAGAATTCTTGATTTTCCTTTAAAAAAAATTATGTTTGAGGGACCCGAAGAGATACTCACCCAAACAAACATTGCTCAACCCGCAATACTTGTAGTGGGAATAGGAAAATTTGAAATATATAAAGAGGAAAAAGGGTTAGAAGATATAAGTTATACACTCGGACACTCCCTTGGAGAATTTGGTGCCCTTTATGCTTCTTCTGTTTTAAATTTTGAAAGTGTGATGAAACTTGTAAAAATTAGGGGGGAGCTTATGCAGAAGGCGGGTGAAAAAACAAAGGGAGGAATGGGAGTGGCTCTTGGAATGAAAAGAGAGGAAGTTATTGAAGTAATTAAGGAAATTGGTGATCAGAATCTTGTTATAGCAAATCACAATTCAGAGGAACAGTACATAGTTTCTGGACCTGTTTCAAGTGTGGATAAGTTTTTAGAACTGGCAATGAAAAGGGGTTATAAAAAAGTTTTAAAATTAAATGTTTCAGGAGCATTCCATTCACCTTTAATGAGAGATGCTGCAATTGAATTTGAAAAATACATTGAAAGGGAAGAATTCAAAAAACCTCTATTTAAAATTGTTCAAAATGTTACAGGAAGGGCAGTAGATGACCCCCTTGAGATAAAAGAAAATTTAAAAAAACAGATTTCATCGCCTGTTTTATTTATTGATTCTGTTTTATTTTTAAAAAATGAGGGGGTGAATGAAGGAGTGGAGTTTGGTCCAAAACCTGTTTTAAAAGGACTTGTACAGAGAATTGATAAAGATTTTACTCTTTTATTTTTTTAATGGATATTGGTTTTATTCTTTTAATAATTTTTCTTCTTTTTTTGTCCTTTTTGTGTTCAGGATTTGAAACTGCTTTTGTTTCCCTTGATATTGATAAAATTTTTTTAGCCTCATCAAAATATGCAAGGAAAATATTTTTAAAAAAACCAAGGGAAATTTTAAATACTATTCTGCTTGTAAATAATTTAGTAAATGTTTCTATTGCAATCTTTATTACAGGATATTTCAGTCTTGAAACTTCAATATGGGGTGCTATTCTTTCAGGAACTCTTTTTTCTTTCCTCTTAATAATAGTAGTTGGTGAATTTTTACCCAAATATATATCTTCAAAATTCCCTTTCAATTTTATAAAAATTTTTCATCCCTTAATCTTTGTTTTTTACCTTATTTTTTCTCCATTTATTAACCTTTTAACAAAAATTTATAACAAATTTTTAAAGGGCGAATTTCAATCTAAAAGAGATGAACTTTTATGGCTTATTTTTCTCAAAGAAAGAAAAGGTATAATTCCACCAGAGATAGGAAGAAGTCTTAAATCCTCTCTTTATTTCAGTGAAAAAGAAGTTATAGAGGTTTTAAAACCAAGAACAGAACTTTTTGCTGTTAATATTGATGAACCCTTAGAAAGTATAAAAAAAACAGTTTTCAACATAGAATATAAAAAAATTCCAGTTTATAAAGAAAGTCTTG
>CBFGJR010000114.1:0-2651 GCA_965649145.1 Caldifarciminota bacterium
TATCAATTTTGTGAAGGTCCTCCAAAATTCCTGAGGGAATATAGGAGTAGGAAAGTGAAACTCTCATTACTTTTAAAATCAAACCTGTGCCAAAACCTGTAATGACTCTGTGAAGACCTTCAAATTCAACAAGTTCTTTTCTTCTTGAGTTATAATTTAAAATTATGTTTAAAAATTTGTTTAATTCATAAAAAGAAGATAGTCTGTAGGAAAATAGGTTTTCTTCAAGGGAAAAGCCAAATGAGGGTACAAATTTATTGAGATTTGCTGAAAGGGAAAAGGAAAATTCATAGGGGGGTGGGCTTGCTTTTTTATCTTTGGCAAATCCAATGTTTCTTATGTCAAGGGAACTTCTAAGGGGTATTTCTTTAAACAGGAATTCTTTGAGAAGGGATAAGTCGAAAGCAAAAGCAAGTGAGGAAAATTCTTTTAATTTTACATACAGGACTTTTAGTGCTAAACCCTTTTCAGTATTGAAAGAATTTTTAAAGGGGATAAAGGGGAAATTCAGTATAAAGCCTATGTGGGTTGGATTAACTATTTCACCTGTTTTGAAACCAAATGAATCAAATACTTCAAATTTTCCAGCGTTGTATGAGAATATTCCGAAATAAATATTTTTATAATTACCTGAAAAATAAACTGTGTAAATATCAAGTATATAGGGGGTATAACCGCTTGAAATCTGGATTTTTGCTATATCTTCTTTGAAGATGGGTCTATAGAAAATTTTATTTGTTTCAAAGTGTTTTAAAAAATGGTTATCTCTCAAAAGTGCCTGTGTACCAGAGTAAGGTATATTGGAAAAATCAAAGGTTGTAAAGGAAAAAAATAAAATTAAAATTTTCATCCTTTAAAATGATAAAGTAAATTGAAAAATTAATTCAATTTTCAATAAATTCTATTATGGGGTATTTATATAAAATTTTTGAGAAATTAGAAAGGAAAGCAGAGGAGTTTTCTTTCAAAAACATTTTAATATATCTTTTTGCTTTTCTTTATTTAAGGCAGGTTCTTGAAACTTCTTTTCAGTGGAATTTAAGGGTCGGAACATATCTTTTATTCTGGGATTCAGTTAGGCTCCTTTTAATTGACTATCCTGTTTTTTACATAAATGTATTTTTAATTTTTGCCTTAATAATAAAAATTTTTACTGAGGAAAAGGAGGAAAAAATTTTAAAACTCATATTTTTATTCACTCCCTTAACTCTCTTACCCCCAATTTACGATTTTATTTTTCAAGGTGGTGGAATGAGATATTCTTATTTACTCCAAACTCCTATTATTCTTAAAAATTTATTTTCTGATACCTGGACACAGTATGCCCTTTCTTTTTCAAGGGGACAGCTTATAGAAATAATTACGGGTTGTTTTTTACTTTTGCTTTATATTTCCTTAAAGAGGAAAAATCTTTTATTTCTTCTTTTATTCCCCCTTCCCTTTCTTCTTATCCTTCTTCTTGGGTCTCCCTTTTATATTTCCAATTACATATTAAAGGACAGAACGATTTTTGTTCAGGGTGGTTTTTTATATTATAGAGCTGATAAGGTTTTGTTGTATAACTTATTAATCTTTTTATTTTTAACAAGATTTTTTAAATTGAAATTTTTTGAGATTAAATTGAAATTTTCTTACTATTCTATTTTTTCAATTTTTGGATTTTTGACAGCCTGGCAAAAGCTTGATTTTAAAAACCTTTATTTTTTTGATTATTTTTTTATTTTCCTTATTATTTTTCTTTTATCTATTAAAAGGGAAAATTTGTTTTCATACCTTATTTCCGTTATAATTCCGATAACCTTTACTAATGTTCCATTTATTTTTTTGGTTAATTTTTATCTTTTTGAAAATAAATTTTTTCCGATTTTTTTAAGGGATTTTCTTTTAAGTCTTTCTGCCTTTTACTCCTCTTCCTCCTTTTTGTTGAAAACAAGAGTCCTTCTCGCTTATCCCTTTTTTTATCCCTCAGTTATCTCCCTTTTAATAACTCTTTCAAACATAAATGGAAAATTAAAAAATTTTAAAATAATCTTAACTTTCTTACTCATTACAGGATTTTTTTTAAAGGATAAATCTTTATTTGAAGGAGAAATTTCTTTAAATTTAATTAAGGAACTTGAGATTAAATATAATTTAACCAATGACCCTGCTTATCTTTATGACTTATGGTCCCTATATATGGGAAAAGGTGATTTAGAAAAGGTAATTTACATTACAAAAAAATTATCTATTGAATTTTCCCCCTCCGATTACTATGGAAAATGGGCTGACCTTTATCTTTTAATGGATGAAAAAGAAAAAGCAAAGGAATTTTCAATAAAATCAAAACCCTTGGGTAATCCCTTTTATCTTTTAACTCTCGGAGAAATAATACTTGAAGAAGATCCTCCTTCTTCACAAAAACTTCTTGAAAAATCTCTGTATCACAAAATTTTACCCTTAAGATCTCTTATTCTTCTTGAATATCTATACAAAAAACAAAAAAATTTAAAGGAACTAAAAAGAATTGAAAAAATAAAAAAAACACTTGACTTTTTTAAAGAGTAGGTGTATAATAAAAAATTAATTTTAAAAAAGATATTATGAATTTTTTATTTATATTTTTAATTTTCTGGGGAAAAGCAGCAAAAGAGGGTAAAATAGTTTTTCAG
>CBFGJR010000115.1:0-2648 GCA_965649145.1 Caldifarciminota bacterium
CTCTGTGCGATAATCAAAAATGTATTTCTTATTATTGTTCTTTTCATTTTATTCCTCAGGTAAATATGTTTTAATCCTTTCCTCTGTTTCTTTTAACCCAAATTCTTTCCCTTCCTTTACCTCCCATATAGAAACAATTGGAAAGAATTTTGTGAAGAGAACATAAAACAGTAGAAAAAGTGCGCCAGAACCAATGAAAAGTCCCCATTCTACCCAGGAAGGAAAATAAAATCCTCTTGGATAGGGAAGACGAGGGTTAACAAGGGTGGGGACAACTATTTGATACCTTTCAAGCCACATACCAATTAAAACACTTATACCTGCGATTGTACATCCTTTTACGGTTCTTGTTCTTTTAAAAGCAAGAAGCGTGACAGGAATAAAAAAGTTGGTAATAACCATTAGCCAGAAAACTATTGCGAATCTTCCAAAAAGTTTCTCCTTTAAAATAGCCATTTCCGCAGGCTCTGCCCCATAATAGGATGTTAAATGTTCTGCAATGATAAAATAAGCCCATATGAGAGACATTACTAAAAGTAAAAGACCGAGATTATTAAAATGGACCGGTTTAAAATAATTCTCCAAAGAGTAGACTTTTCTAATGAAAGCCATTGCAACTATAAGTGCTGCAATCCCTGAAAATATAGCACCTGCAACAAAAAATGGACCAAAAATTGTTGAATGCCAGAATGGCTGAATTGTCATTGCAAAAACCCATGACACAACTGTATGAACAGATACAGCAATAGGTATAATTACAACCATCATTATTGATATAAGTCTGTTTAGAATTTTCCACTGTTTTTCTGTTCCTTTCCAGCCAACAGCAAGAATTTTATAAAGGAATTTTGGTTTTGTTCCTCTATCTCTTAAAATTGCTATATCAGGGATAAGAGGAAGATAAAGATAAGTTGTAGAACCTATAAGATATGTTCCTATACTTACAATATCCCATAAAATAGGTGAACGGAATTGGGGATGATAAATAATATTAATCCATCTCTCGGGTCTCCCCATATCAATAATGGGCTGAACCCCACCAATTAGAAGAACCATAACAGTTATCATCTCTGCTGAACGGGTTATTGTTCTTCTCCATTCAGCCTTTGTTGCTCTTAAAATTGCTGAAATCAATGTGCCAGCATGGGATATTCCTATGAAGAAAACAAAATCAACGATATAAATTCCCCAGTAAACGGGCTGGTTTAAACCTGTAGTACCAAGACCATAATTTATTTGAAAGGAATAGGCGATAAGACCAAAAAGAACAAAAACACCGAGGATTCCTACAAGAACCCAGAACTCTCTCCTTGTTTTTTCAATGGGTGCAAGAAGAACTTCTTCCTTACCTAAATCCAAAGGGTTAAAAGATGGTGATTTCATTCAAGTTTCTCCTCATATAGATGAAAAACTTTTGGTTCCGTTCCCATATCTTCAAGTAGTCTGAAGACTCTTGGACTTTTTATCCATTGTGAAATAATGGACCCTGGGTTATCAATATCTCCAAAAACCATTGCATCAGCAGGACATACCTCAACGCATGCAGGAACAAAATCTCCCTCTCTTAATTGTCTATTTTCAGATTTTGCTTTTTCTTTTGCTATCTGTAATCTATGGTAACAGAATGTACATTTTTCTACTACACCTTTAGGACGAACTGAAACATCCGGGTTTATTGTGTTTTTAAATTCTTCAACCCATTTAGGTTTATACCAGTTGAACTTTTTTACATTATAGGGACAATTGTTCATACAATATCTGCATCCAATGCACCTCCTATAGATTTGTCCAATAAGTCCATAATCTCCCTTATAGGTAGCGGAAACAGGGCATACCTTTATACAGGGAGGATTTTCACACATTAAACAGGGTCTTGGTATAATTCTGAGACGAAATGTTTCCCCTTCTTCAATAATCACAGGAATAATTTCAAGCCATTCTATGACTCTATTCTCTTCTACATCTTTATAAGTTGATACGGGGATATTATTTTCAGATTTGCAGGCTATAACACAGGCTCTACAACCTGTGCATTTATCAAGGTCAATAGCCATCCCGAATCTCATATTTTCTCCTTTTCTAATTTTATTTTCAAAGGATGAAAAATAAAGTTTTCTGTGATTAAATCCCTATTATAGGGAAGAATTACTAAAGGGTTTGCTCCTATATTTTTGGAAAATTTACCAGTTATGTGTCCGAAACCAAGAGGAATAGATATTGTATTCTCCTCAATACCTTTTGTAAGTTTTGCAGTGATTTTAATTTTCTTACCATCAATTGAAACTGTTATTTTTTCTTTGTCCTTTATCCCGAGTTTTTCTGCAAGGGAAGGATGGATTTCACACCAGGAATCCCACATAATCCAGAGGTGATAACCCATTATTTCCTGTAAGTAAGGAAGATTTGCATTTGTGCCATAAGATAAAGTCAAAGGTGAATAAAGCGTAAGGAGAATACTATCTTCTTCTTGTTCTTTTTCAATATATCTTGGAAAGCATAATTCCCTTAAATTTTGAACATTATATTTATTGAGAATTTTATTCATATCTTTTTTTTCAAGAAAATTCTCAAATATTTTAGAATAGAATTCAAATTTACCACTTTCTGTTCTAAAAATTCTACTGTATTCTCCTACTATATAAACAGGG
>CBFGJR010000116.1:0-2627 GCA_965649145.1 Caldifarciminota bacterium
ATTTGATGTCCTTGTTATTTTGGGTCCTGAGGAAATAGAATTAAGAGAAATTTTTGAAAAAAAAACAAAAGTTTATATTGCCGAAGATTTTAAAGAACTATTTAAAATTTTTGAAAAGTCAATGTTTTATATAGGAAATGATACAGGCTTAACCCATCTTGCCAGCTGGTTTGGTTTAAAAGGGATTGTTATTTATACCTCCACTGACCCTGAGAAAAATGAAACACTTTGTAGCTCAATAAAATTAACTCCAAAACTTTATTGCTTTCCCTGCTATAACTTCTTTAAAACAAAATGCATAAATAAAGAAAAATATAAATGCACCTTTTATTTAAAAGAAGAAGATATTTTGAAAATTTTAAAGGAAAGGGTTTTTACCTTATTATAAAATACTATGTTTTTTTTGCTTATTTTAAGTTTTTATGCTCTTGAATTCTTAAAAGAATTACCAGATGCCAGGGGAGTTTCCCTTGGTTTTTCTGATATATCAGAAGATAATCTAAACTTAATTAACCTTAACCCTTCCTCTTTACCTGACTTTATGAGCTTAAATTTCGGAACACAAAACTTTGCACTTTTAGCCAATTACTACCTCTTCGGATTCTCTCTTCCTCTTAAAAATATTAAAACAGGTTTTTTATGGATAAGAACACAAGTTGATGGAATTCCAGAATATCCTTTTTTAGAAGAAAATGACACAGTCCCTAAATTAAAAAAAGGAGAATTCTCAAGTATTGAAGAAGCATTCTTAATTCCCTTTAAGTTTAAAAATTTAAATTTTGCATTCCAGTTTAAAATTATAAATAAGAGATTTAAAGATTTAAAGGGAAAGGGAATAGGTTTTGACCTTGGTTTTAAAAAAGATTATAAAATTAAAAACTTAAACACCTATCTTGGAATCTCATTAATTGACCCCTTTGGAACTAAAATTTTATGGAACAAGGGTAGCGAAGATAAAGAAAATATCAAAATTTTTTCCTTTTTAACTCTTAAAAAAAATTTAAAATTTTTAACCTGTTCCTTATCTTTTAAAATAGGATATGATTTAGAACTCATTTATTCCTCTGGAATTGAGATAAAAATTAAAGATATTTTTTCAATACTCGCAGGATATGAAAGGGAACCAAGATTCGGGGCAGGCTTTGTTTTCAAAAACTTTGAAATGTATTATTCCTTAAAAATTCATGAAATTGGAAGAGTGGAAGTAATAAACCTATCTATAAAGAAATGATATTTTTTTTGTTTTTAAATTTTTCCTCAGATTCCCTTTTATATTCACAATATGTAAAGGGGCACTTTTTTTTAACCGATAATAAAAAATTCAGTGTGGCTGAAAAAAGAGGGTATGCCTTTTTAGTTTTCACAGGCTATCCCTATTATTTGAATTCTGATATCTATTATGTTTTAAGAACACCTACAACAACCTTCATAGATACACCAATTAAAATTTTTGAAGACCCCCCATCAACAAGACCACCCTACGACGGCTCACCCTGTCTTGTAATAGACTCTTCTTATAATTTCAAACTACATATCTTCTGGAACTCAGAAAGAAATTTAGGAGGATACCCCTTCTGGTGGCAAACTGACATATTTTATTCCTACTCAGCTCCTGGTTATATAAACTTCCCTGTTATCGAAAATGTATCAAGAGATACAAATTCTTTTGACCTTTTTCCCAGTGCTACCTGTGATCTAAATAATAAAATTTATCTGGTATTCTGGAAAATAAAACAAAGTGAGGAGAGCATTTATTTAGCAGAAAGAGATAATTGGGGGTATTGGTTCAATAGAAAAATAACAGAGGAAAATGAAATGGCAGAAAACCCTCACATAATAACCCTTTATAACAATGACAAGGTGATATTCTATTATGAAGCACTTCTTCAAAAAATTCTTGCAAGAAAATTTAAAAATAATATTTTTCAGGGACCTTTCGAAATCGCAAGAGGCTATGACTATGCAGTTAATTACAATAATAGTGAAATATATATCACTTACATAAGGAATGATTCTTTATTTTTAAAAATAACAGACTACAATTTTAACACAAAAAATAATTTATTTTTAGAAGAAGGGGGAGGACTTTCTATTAATAAATCATCATCAATTTTTTTTACTGACACTCTGTTTATTTTTTATGAAAAAGGAAATAACATAAATAGTGATATTTACCTTATAAAATACATATATCCATTAATAGAAAAAAATTTATTTGTCACTTCTCTTGGCAAAAATGAAAATCCATTACCCCTTATCACCTCAGAGGGTGAATTTTTTGTTTTCTTTCAGAGCGACAGAAGCAAATATACAGGAACACTTCCCCTTGGTTCAAGCCATATATATTTCAAAAAGAGAACATTTACTTATAATTACAAAAAAGATAAAAAAGAATTTCTAACCTTTTCATTACCTCCTGATAAAAAAGAAATAGAAATTTATAATCTTTCTGGAAGAAAAATAAGGGAAAAATTTAAAGGTGGAATTTACTTTTTAAAAAATAAAAAGGGAGAAAGAATTAAATGTATTTTGTTTTAATAATTTTTTTAAAAACGGGCATTTTTCTTATCAATGATAACATAAGAGATAAAATTAAAATATATCGAGAAGGATACTTCGGACCTTAC
>CBFGJR010000117.1:0-2614 GCA_965649145.1 Caldifarciminota bacterium
AATGGGAGAAGAAACTGAAACTGTAAAAGTTTTAAATATTGAATAAAAAAGCAAACTCTAACTCCTTTTAGAAAATTTCATTTATAAAGTTTCCGGGAATTGAAAAAGATTATTTATAAGTTTTATAATTAAAAATAATGTCTAAAAGAAAATACATATTTGTAACAGGAGGAGTAGTCTCTTCCTTAGGAAAAGGGGTTGCAACCTCTTCAATTGCCTTTTTATTAAAGTCAAGAGGATTTAAAGTTACAGCTTTAAAACTTGACCCATATATAAATGTTGACCCCGGAACAATGAATCCCTATCAACATGGTGAAGTTTTTGTTACAGAAGATGGAGCAGAAACCGACCTTGACCTTGGACACTACGAAAGATTTTTAGACCAAAATATGAGTCAGATAAACAATGTAACAACAGGACAGGTTTATGGAAGCGTTATTGAGAAGGAAAGAAGGGGTGATTACCTTGGCGCCACGGTTCAGATAATTCCCCATATTACTGATGAGATAAAAAGAAGAATAAGAGAAGTTGGAGAAAAAACTGGTGCTGAAATTGTAATTGTTGAAGTAGGTGGAACTGTTGGTGATATAGAAAGTCTCCCTTTCCTTGAATCAATTAGACAGATAAGACTTGAAGAGGGTTTTGAAAATACAATTTTTATTCACCTTACCCTTGTCCCTTTTATAGACAGTGCAGGAGAATTAAAAACAAAACCAACACAGCATTCTGTTATGAAATTGAGAGAAATAGGGATTCAACCTGATTTTGTTATAACAAGAGTTGATAGACCACTCTCCGAAAGTTCAAGAGCAAAAATAGCCCTATTTTCAAATCTTCCGCCTGATAATGTTATTGAAGCAATAGATGTAAGGACAGTTTATGAGGTTCCTATAAATTTTAGAAAACAGAAACTTGACGAGAAAATTCTAAATCATTTTAAAATTCCTGATTCTGAGCCTGATTTAAGGAAATGGGAAAAATTTCTTGACGGAATTTTGAATCCTGAAAATGAAGTGGAAATAGCTATATGTGGTAAATATACCCATTTAAAGGATGCTTATAAAAGCATTATTGAAGCACTTACGCATTCTGGTTCTTTTCACAGGGTAAAAGTAAATATAAGATGGATAGAATCAAGTGAGCTTGAAAAGGGGAAGGAGGAGGAATTTCTGGGAGGAGTAAACGGGATACTTGTACCCGGTGGTTTTGGAGAAAGGGGAATCGAAGGTAAAATCAAAGCCTGTAAATATGCAAGGGAAAATAAGATCCCCTTTTTTGGTATATGTCTTGGAATGCAGGTAGCAGCAATTGAATTTGCAAGAAATATTCTTGGATTAAAGGATGCAAACAGCACAGAATTTAACCCTGAAACACCACACCCAGTTATAACAATTTTACCAGAGAAAAAGGAGGTTAAGTATTTTGGTGGAACACTTAGAAAAGGTGCGTACCCTTGTAAAATTAAAGAAGGAACACTTGCTTACAGAATTTATAACACTGATTTGATTTATGAGAGACACAGACATAGATATGAATTTAACCCTGAATATAAAAAAATTTTTGAAGAAAATGGCATGATAGTTAGTGGTGAATCACCTGAAGGTTACCTTGCTGAAATAATGGAATTGAAAGACCATCCCTTTTTTATCGGAGTTCAATTTCATCCTGAGTTCAAATCCAGACCATTAAAAGTTCATCCAATTTTCAGGGAATTTGTGAAAGCAGCCTTAGAAAGGATTTTTCTATATGTGTCCTGATTTTTTAAGGGTAGGAGGGTTTGTTATTTCTTCCTACGGGGTTATGGTTGCCCTCGCTTTTTTTATTGGCACTTACCTTGGTGAAAGGGAATGGATAAGAATAGGTTTAGATAGGAAAGTCTTTAATAATATTTTCATTCTTGCTTTAATTGGTGCAATTTTAGGCTCAAAAATTTTATTTATTCTTGAAAATATTCCCCTTAAAGATTTTATTTCAAATCCTTTTAAATATCTTTTAGAAAGAGGAGGATTTACCTTTTACGGTGGATTTTTGTTAGCTTTCTTTTTAATATGGTTATATTTAATTTTGATTAAATACCCTATTTTAAAATCAGGAGACGCAATATCTCCTTCTCTTGCAATTGGATATTCAATAGGTAGAATTGGTTGTTTTCTTGTGGGAGATGATTATGGTAAGCCATCTAATCTTCCCTGGGCAATGGCTTTTCCAAAGGGTGCTCCACCTACATATGTGGGTACTCTTAAAGAATATTTCCCGCATTTAAAAATAGAAGGTGCACCAGACGAGCTTATAAGAGTTCATCCAACTCAAATTTATGAAGTTTTTTTAATGTTTTTAGTTTTTTTAATAATTTTCTCTTTAAGAAAAAAACTGAAAGAGGGTAAAACTTTCGCTCTCTATTTAATTCTTGCAAATCTTGAAAGGTTTTTTATTGAGTTTTTAAGACTTACAACCCCCTCATTTATTCCCTTTTTAACAGTTGCTCAAATCATCTCATTATTTCTTTTAATCCTCGGAATTATAATATGGAAATTGAAGAAATAATAAAAACTTTAAAGAAAAATAAACTCTTTAAAAATCTTTCAGAGGATGTTTTGAGGGAAATAGCACCATA
>CBFGJR010000118.1:0-2601 GCA_965649145.1 Caldifarciminota bacterium
TGTTCAAACGGGAGAAATTTCAATGGTACCCTTTATAATTTCTATACCAATAGGGCTTCTTGTTATAGGAATTCTCCATGGAAACAATTTCAGAGACCTTGTTGAAGACATAAAAGCAGGGTATAAGACTTTCGCCTCATATCTTGGTATAAAGGGGTCCTCCTATTATTACCTTTTACTTATATCTTTTTCATACATTTTGACAGTTCTTTTTATATTTTTAAAAATACTCCCCTGGCAGACACTTCTTGTTTTATTTTCCTTACCAGTTGCTTACAGGAATATAAAACTTTCCTTTAAACCTAACTATCTGCAATTCGGACTCCTTGACCTATTCACAGCTCAATTACACCTTTACTTCGGGTTACTTTTTACCCTTGGAATTATACTATCAAGGATAAGTTATGGTTGATAGGGGAACAGCATTTCTAATTTCTCTTTTAACCTCACTTTTTGTGGCAATAGGAGTTAATTTTGCTTTCTATTATTTAATTGAACCTGCTCTTGAATCAAGAAAGAGAGATATTTTAGAAAAAACCGAAGAATTAAAAAATATTGAAGTCCCGGATTTAAAAGGAAGTTTTCCCCAACAAGCAAAACTTGTTCTTTCACAACTCGGTTTATCACTCGTTATTGAAGGAGAAGTAGAAACAATTGAACTCCCGGAGGGAACAATAGCAGAACAGAAGCCACTTGCAGGTTCAATTGTTTCAAAAGGAAATTCCATATATGTAAAAATTGCAAAGGGCAAAAAGGAAGAACTTATTAAGATTCCCCCTGTTTCAGGTCTTGATTTAGCTTCTGCCCAGAGAATCCTTATTGATAAGGGATTTTTAATAGGAAATGTAGAAAAAATTGTAAACTCAGAAATTCCTGAAGGTCATGTTGTTAAAACCTATCCGGAACAGGGAATTGAAGCCCCAAAAGGCTCAAGAATTACGATTTATATTTCTTCTGGTGAAGAACTTGTTACTGTTCCAAACTTGATTGGAAAGTATCTAAACCAGGCTAATCCAATCCTTGAAAAGGAAGGATTAAAATTGGGGGAGGTGGAAAAGGAAATAAGTGCAGAGTATCCTGAAAATAAAATAATTGACCAAAATCCAAAACCCGGAGCAAAAGTTAAAAGGGGAAGTTCTGTAAATATAAAAATTGCAACTGTGAGAGAGGGTATTTATTGAATACAAAATTCTGAATTTTTCTTCATTTATCAGGCTTTAAAAGACTTTTCATTTTAATTCTTTTTTTTCCGTGAGCCTCTCAGGGGATAAAAGTTAAGATTTTTAGTATCTTACCTCTATGGTTAAGGAACTTTCAAGGAACTTTTTAATTTTTTCTTTGAGTTCAATAAGGTGAGCTTTTGTATTAAGGTCTTCTATTTTGTCAATCTTCTTTTCAATTTTATCTTTAACCTTTGTTAATTCATATCTTGAAAGGGATTTTGCGTCATTGGGATATCTTTCATTTAAAAGCACTTCACCAAGCTTTTCCACATATGCTCTCTGAAGGTTTCTTCTGAAAGAATTTATACTAAAAAGGTTATCTTTAAATACTTCCTCAAAAATTGAATTAGTGACATTTTCAAATAATTCGCTGAGTGTAAAGGGATTTTCTTCATTAGTTCTCAATCCATTATCAATTACCCTTTTTAATCTTTCAGGATAAAATAAAAATTCTAATATGCTTTTCTGAAGGAATAAAACAAAATCATGTACTGGAAAATCTGTGGGATAAAAAGAATTCCACATTCCCCAGTGTGCCCATCTGTTAGGAGCCAGTTTATTCAATAAATCTCTGTCAAAATTAAAAGAATTCTGTAAAAAGAAATTTTCTAAGAGAAAATTAATTGCTTTTCTTTGATTCTCAGAAGGGACCGGTTCAAGAGGCGGTTTTCCATAACCTTTGTGAAACCTGTTAAAATGGACTCCCCCAATAAATTTAATAAGGGGTAAAGAGGCTATATACTTTTCATAATTTACCCTCAAAAAAGCATTCCTTAATCTTAAATAACTTTCATCTTCTTGAATTAAAACATCTTCAAGCTTGGGTAAAACTTTTCTTGATATAAGTGCTCTTTCCTCAGCATAATTAAAAAGATTATCTGAAAGGTCCCATGTTGATGAAAGGGGATCTACCCCAAAATAAAAACTTGCATCTTCATCTGTTCCATAAGCATAAAAGGGCAAAGTATTCTGTTTTGCTATCTTTTTTAAATATTTAAATTCTTCTTTCGGGTCCTCAATAAGTTCTCCCTTCATAGGAAAAGGCTCATTATCCTTTTGTTTATAACAGGGTGCGTAACCATACTTTATAACCCATTTATCGTATTCTCCAACTTTAAGGTTCCAGAAATCTCCCTGCTTTTCCTTATTAAGAGAAACATTAACAGGGTTATAATCCATAACTGATAAGGAAAGCCCGTATTTATGAGTAAAAGATGTATCATTCAATTTTTCAAAAGGTGTAGAGGAGGAAGCTTTAAAATTGTGTCTTAAACCAAGTGTATGACCAACTTCGTGCATTACAAGTTCTCTTATTGCATCTCCAATGTATTTTTCAGGAAATTCTTTATCCTCATTAATTAAACCGAGAGTTTTGAGA
>CBFGJR010000119.1:0-2592 GCA_965649145.1 Caldifarciminota bacterium
TTTTTTAAAAATATGGTATATTAAAATCCGGTTCAAATCCAGGAATAAAAAAGGAGTTTAAAATGAATTTTTTAAAAATTTTTATTTTTTTCATTTCTTTAAGTTTAATTCCACTAAAGTTAATAGCACAGGAACATCCAGGTGAACATCCCGGTATGGTTGAAAAAATAAGGCCTGATGATGTTAAAAAGACAATAACCGATTATATAAATACAGATTCAAATTTAAAGGGCGGATTCTTTTTAATATGGGATCCTGAACTGAAACAGGTATGGAGATTGAACTTTAAAGCACTTCATAAAGAGGTGAGGGTATTAAGTGATGGAACATATTTTATGTGTACTGATTTTAAACTGGCGGAAGGAGAAACAATACTTGACATAGATTTCTGGTTGAAGGAAGAAGAAGGAGAACTAAAAGTTACTGATATCAAAATTCACAAGGTTACAGGAAAAGAAAGGTTTAAATATGAGGGAGAAAAAATAAAGGAATTGAAATGAAAATAGTTACCTTAAAGGGAAATCCTTTAACTCTTGAAGGAGAAATTCCTGAAAAAGGAAAACCTGCTCCTTTATTTATTGCCCTTGATGAAAATTTTTCTTTAAAATCCCTTAAGAGTTTTGAAGGTAAAATAAAAATAATTTCTTCAGTTCCTTCCCTTGATACACCTGTTTGCTCAACCGAAACAAAAAAAATTTCTGAAATGATGAAAAAATTTGAATCTCCTGAATATGTTTTTATAACAATAAGTGTGGACCTCCCTTTTGCTCAAAAGAGATGGTGTGGTATAAATGGAGTAAATAATGTTACAACTCTTTCTGATTTTAAAGATAAATCCTTTGGGAAGAATTATGGTGTTCTTATAAAGGAAAATGGTCTTCTTGCAAGGTGTGTATTCATAATTGACAAAAATGATATGATAAGATACATTCAACTTGTTCCTGAAATTTCAAGCGAACCTGATTATGCTGATATTGAAGAAAACCTGAAAAAGATTTAAAAAAATTTAAAGGATTAAAGAAGTATGTTTCCTTTTTTCTTTCTATTGATTTTTTTAAATTTAGATTCTTTAAAAATTGAGTTTAGTTACAGTGTCTCATTATTTGATATTCCTGAAGAATCAGAATTAAATTTATGGATACCGCTACCTCTTGAAAGTTCGGAGCAAAAGATTTTAAAAAAAGAAATAAAGACTGATTTACCTTACATTATAAATCTTGAAAAAAAGTATAAAAATAAAATTTTCTTCTTAAGAAGTAATAAAAAAAGGGAACTAAATGTTGAATTAAAATTTTTAATTTTAAGGTATGAGTCAAAGGGAATTAAAAATGAATTTTCTGATCTATCTATTTTTTTAAAACCTGATAAACTTATACCTATTAATGATAGCACATTAATGATGGCAAAGAATCTTGTTGATGGAAATGTTCAAAATAACTTAGAAATGGCAAAAATAATTTATGACTATATACTTGATTATATGACCTATGATAAAAGTGGTGAAGGATGGGGAAGAGGAGATTTTTGGTATGCTTGTAAATACAAAAAGGGAAATTGTACAGATTTTCATTCCTTTTTTATAGGACTTGCAAGAAGTTTAAAAATCCCGAGTCTTTTTGAAATAGGATTTTCAATTCCAAGGGAAAAAGAGGGTAAATTAAATGGATATCATTGCTGGGCTTATTTTTATGATAAAGGTAAATGGTTTCCAGTTGACATCTCAGAAGCAGATAAGAATAATGAACTTAAAGATTACCTTTTTGGAAACCTTGACCCATTCAGAGTGAGTTTTACAAGGGGAAGGGATATAATACTTGAACCACCCCAGAAGGGTGAACCACTCAATTATTTCATTTACCCCTACGCTGAAATAAATGGAAAAACCTTTAATAATATAAAATATGAAATTAGATATAAAATTTTAAATCTATAATTGTTATCAAAAAAACTAAAAGGTTCTTAAAATTCTCACATAGGATAATCTTTCATCTGAGGGGTTAATACTTTCAGCCTTTTCCCACAAAATTAAAGCATCTTCGGTATTTCCCTTGTGGAAAAGTTTAATTGAATACATCATAAGTTCTTCATAAAGTTTAATATTCCCTTTAATATCCTTAATTATTTTACTTTCAAGATTTCTTGATTCATTAAGTGGATAAGTTTTAATAGATTTTGAAACAAGAAGAAGAGCTTCAATCAGCTTTTTGTTCCTTTCCATATCTATAGCCTGATTATAGATTTCCTTTGATTTTTCTTTTAATTTATTCTCTATTCTTGTTTTGGTTACCATCAACTGGGAAGAAAAATAACCTTCAATTTCAAGGTCTTTTACCACATTGTATGCTTTTTCATAATATTCATTCTTTAAATAAAAATTAAGGTCCCTTTCAAGAGATTTTATCTTTCTATCCCTCCTTTCCTCACACCTCTTTATCCATTCAGTAATTATATCCTCCTGTTTTAACTTCTTAAACTCATTAGAAGCTTCTCTATATCTTTTCTGTGAATAAAGCTTAAAAGCATTAAAAAGAATCTCACTCTGCTCTCTTGAACTTATCTTTTTTAAAATTAAATCTTCTATCTCTTTCATTT
>CBFGJR010000120.1:0-2583 GCA_965649145.1 Caldifarciminota bacterium
GGTATCCTATAATGATGAAGAATTTAAGGTTTTCAGTGAAATAGTTAAAGAATTTGAAGAAAAAGAAAGTATTAAAGTTTCCATCCAGAGGGTCCCATTTGAAGGGATGCTTGAAAAAATTTTGACATCTGTTATAGGTGGACAGAATCCTGATATAGCAAGACTTGATATAGCCCAGGTCTATTTACTTCTCCAAAAAGGAATTCTCCTTCCACTTGATACCTTTTATTTTAAAGATGTTTTAAAGGATATATATGAGGCACCTTTAAAATCTTCTTATTATGAAGGAAAACTCTACGGAATTCCTGACCAGGTAACATGCATTTTGCTTTTTTATAACAAAAAATTATTTAAAGAAAAAGGGCTTGACACCTTAAAACCACCCTCTAACTGGGAAGAATTTTTAAATTATGCAAAAAAATTAACAGATGAAAAAAAAGGGATATACGGTTTTGGAATGAGAAACACTCTGTGGTGGGATTTACCCTTTTTTTATACCTTTGGCTCAGAAGTTTTTGATGAAAAGGGGAATCCAAAATTTCTGGACCAAAATTTCAAAGAGGCACTTAATTTTAAAAGGGCTCTTTATCTTAAATATAAGGTTGAAGGTGGTGCATTCCTTGAAGGTAGCGTAAATCCTGATATGGGTTTTATAAATGAAAAATATGCAATGATTTTTTCTGGACCCTGGAAAATAAAAGCCTTACAGGAAATCAATTTTCCCTTTGGAATCGCACTTATTCCTGAAGGAAAGGCAGGTTCTTTTACCTCCCTTGGTGGAACACAGATGGTGATATTTAAAAATACGAAGAATGGCGAAAAGGCAATGAAATTCTTAAAATACATAATATCACCAGAAGTCCAGGCAAGATGGGCAAACACCTTAGGACAGATTCCTGTAAATAAGAAATCAATTAATTACATAGATTTTGAAAAAAATAAATTTATGAAAATACTTATAAATGCAATTGAAAAAACAAAACCAAGACCACAGATTGCTGAATACCCTGAGGTGGAAAGAATATACACCCAGGAAGTTTCCCTTTTTTTAAAAGGAGAAAAGGATATTGAGGAAACAGTTAAAAACCTTGAGGAGCGAATTCAAAGATTAATCAAATGATTCTTTTAATTTTTTTAATAAGCATTACATATAAAACAATAATAGCTGATGGAAATTTAAAAGATTTTACTCCTGATGAAAAAGTCCTTTCTGATAAATACGGTGATAGTTTCTGGGGGGTACAGAATGAACTCACTGAATTTTTTATTACATGGGATAAAAATAATCTGTATATTGGAGCAGAATACATTGTAAAAAATAATGCACTTTTAATAATTTTTGACACAGGAGAAAATGGAATTTCTGACCTTGATATTTTAAACTGGTATCCAAGAAATTTAAAACTATATGGGATTTCTGCAAATTATATCCTTGCCCTATGGGATGCTGATTTATCAAAAGGTGGATTCCGTAAAATAAGTCCCACAGGTTCAACATCTGACCTAACCCAATATACCTCCATTTATAACAATGGAAAATCAGGAGAAAAAAGCTTTATTGAAGGTAAAATTCCCTTTTCTTTAATTTTTGAAAATGGTTTTAATTCAGGAGCAAGTTTAAAAATTTTTTTATGTATAGCAGGTGGAGATCATTCTGGTTCATGTGATATATCACCTGATAACACTCTTGTTGATGGAATCCCACCTGAATATGTAAGAAAATTTTTATTAATAAACCTTGACAAAAATTTTGATTCAAAACCTGACTCAAATGTTCTTCCTGTACAAAATTCTGAAATCATAGAATCACCTTTTGAAAAACTTGATTTAAAGGAATTTAAAATTGAAAAAAGCATTCTTTTTGTAAATGAAAATGTAAAACTGAGTGTTATTTTATCAGAAAACTCAAATATAAATTTATCCCTGATAACAGAAGAAGGGAAACTTTACAAAAAAATATTTGAAGGAACCATTCTTAAAAATGAAAAAAGGGAATTTGATTTTAACATAAATAAGCCTGGAATTTATGTACTTTTACTTGAAGTAAAGGGAAAATTAAGAAAAAAAGAGGTGATAAAGGTAATAAAGTGAAAATTCTTTTTATAATTTTTGTTAATTTATTTAACTTTAAACCCTCTTCTTTTTCAAGATTGACAGGTTCTGCTGATTTAAATTTCTTTTCCTCCTCTTCCCTTTACCCATCACTTTTACCCTTTTTTGATAACAATTTTTTATTTTATTTTGATTACAGAAAACCGTATGAAATAAGTGAATGGAATGAGGTAAATACTTCTTTCAGTTTAAAAAAATTTTTATTTTTAGGTATGTTTCAAAAGAGACTTGAAGGTTATTCAGAAACTGAAATTCTAACAGGTTTTTCAAAAAAATTTAAAAATTTAAGTTTTTCAATATCAGGAAATTATCTTTTACTTAACTCAATTATAAAAAAAGAGGGAAAAATTGATTTTGACCTATCAAATTCCTTTATTTACAGAAATCTAATTTTTTCTTTAAGTTTTAAACATATCTTAAATTCCTTCAATTCAAAAAATTATTACCTTTCACTTAACTATTCACCAATTG
>CBFGJR010000121.1:0-16588 GCA_965649145.1 Caldifarciminota bacterium
AGATTTATTATACAATTTAATGAAGCATCCTGAAATACTTATATCAATAATAAGGGAAATGTCGGAAAGAATAAAGAGGACAAATGAAAAGTTGAGTTCCTTGATATTTCTTGATGTATCAGGAAGGGTTGCGAGGTATTTTATAGAGAAATCTGAAAAAGAAGGTGAAAAAATAGGGGAGTATATATTTATAAAGGGGAAAATTAAAATAAAGGAAATTGCATCAGCAATTGGTTCATCAAGGGAAAGTGTATCAAGGGTGATAAATGAACTTAAAAAAAATCAAACTTTAAAATTTTCATCAAAGGGTATTTTCATCCATATAAATTCCCTTAAATTTTAAATAATCCCTTATAATCTTAGGGTGATCAAAAACAATTTTTTCAAAGGGAATGTTATTTAAATCAAAAATATAAACCCTTTTAGCATCCGAAGAGGCTTTTGGTTCTTCCTCTGTCCTCAAAATATACACACAGGTAACAGTATGAAACCTCGGGTCTCTGCCAGGCTCCCCATAAACACCTAAAAAATCCTTTATCTGAGCATTTACTCCTGTTTCTTCTTTTACCTCCCTTAAAACAGCCCTTTCAGGTGATTCACCGTATTCAACAAAACCCCCTGGCAAGGCAAAACCAAAGGGGGGATTTTTCCTTTCAATTAAAACTATACCTTTAAATTGTCCTTCTTCATCATAAACTTCAACTATACCGTCAACAGTTAAAAGTGGGGTCTTTATAAAAGGAACAGAAATTTTAAAAATTTTATAGAAAATTCTTGAAATCAATTTCATATTTAATTATAATAAATTAATGTCACTTTTTTTCATAATATTTTTTATTCACAAGGCGCCTTCATAAGCGAGAAAAGGGAAATTACATTAAAAATAAGTAAAGAATTTTTAGAAATTGTAGAACCTGTTATTTCAAGATGGGCGGTTTATTTGACAAAAAAATAAAAAGAAAATTCGGTTACAGAATAAAAATTAAAAATGAAAGGAAAATTGAAAATTAAAATAAATAAGATTATAATTTATTATTGCGGGAGTAGCTCAGCGGTAGAGCGCTACCTTGCCAAGGTAGGGGTCGCGGGTTCAAATCCCGTCTCCCGCTCTTTTAAAAGAATAGGAAAGATTAAGGGTTCTATTCCCAATTTTTTTCTCGAAATTAAATCTCTTTTTCCATGTGGACAGCTGAAAAATTAAGAGTTTCCTTTTTAAATTTTTTTGAAGAAAGGGGGCACAAAATTGTTCCATCCTCATCACTTATACCTGAAAAGGACCCCACCCTTTTATTTACAACAGCAGGAATGGTTCAGTTTAAGCCCTTTTACTCAGGAGAAGTTCCCCTTCCTTTTAAAAGAGCAGCATCCTGCCAGAAATGTTTACGGGCATCAGACCTTGATAATGTTGGTTTAACAATCAGGCACCATACCTTCTTTGAAATGCTTGGAAACTTTTCCTTTGGAGACTATTTTAAAAAGGAAGCAATAGAATGGGCTTATGAATTTATTACAAAAGTCTTGAATTTAGATAAAAAAAGAATGTATTTCAGTGTTTATTTTGAAGATGAGGAAAGTTATAAAATCTGGAAATCCTTAGGAATTGAAGAAGAAAAAATCTTAAAAATGGGTAAAGAAACAAATTTCTGGGGTCCAGCAGGAAAAACCGGAGCATGTGGACCATCAACAGAAATTTATTATGACCTTGGTGAAAATTACGGTTGCGGGAAAAGTGACTGTAAACCCGGGTGCGATTGCGATAGGTATCTTGAAATCTGGAACATTGTGTTTCCTCAATATGATATGCAGGAAAATGGCGAGATGTTACCTTTAAAAAATAGAGGTGTTGATACAGGAATGGGACTTGAAAGAGTTCTTATGATACTTGAAGGAAAAGAATCTTCTTACAAAACTGAACTTTTTGAAAAGGCAAATAAAAAACTTGAAAAGATATTAAATAGAAAATATGAGGATTCAAAAACACTTTTCAGGATTATTCTTGACCACACAAAAGCCCTAACTTTCGCAATTGCAGATGGAGCTTATCCCTCAAATGAAGGAAGAGGTTATGTTTTAAGAAGAATTTTGAGAAGAGCTCTAAGATTCGCCTATAAAAGCTATATAAGAGAAAGTTTTATGTATGAGCTTGTCCCCTATTTTTCTGAAGTTTATGGAGAAAGGTATAAGGAATTAAAGGAAAAAAGGGAAGAAATAAGTGTGATAATTAAATCTGAGGAAGAAAGATTTTTAAATACAATTTTCAAGAATATGGTTTATTTAGAAAAGGAAATTGATAAAGCCTTTAAGGAGGATAAAATATTAAAGGGAGATGTTCTTTTTAAACTTTATGATACTTACGGGATACCGATAGATTTTATAGAAGAGGTAGCAGGGGAAAGAAAGCTAAAACTTGACTTAGACGGTTTTAAAGAAGAACTGGAAAAAACAAGGGAAAAAGCAAGAGAAAAGGAAAAATTCAGGGAAATTAGAATAGATTATACAGTTTTGAAGGAAGGTAAATCAGAATTTACAGGATATTATGAATTATCTACAGAAACAGAAATATTAAAATATGGTTTTTTAAATGATAGAATATATATTGTTCTTGAAAAAACACCCTTTTATGCTGAAGCGGGAGGACAGGTGGGTGATAAGGGCAAGATTAAGGGAAAGGACTTTGAAATAGAAGTAATTGATACCCAGTATTTAAATGAAGAAATTGTGCAAATAGGTATTTTAAAAGGGGAAATTAAGGACAAAAGGGTAGTAGCAGAAGTAGATATTAAAAAAAGAAGAGGTGCCCGGAGAGCTCATACAGCAACCCATATTCTCCACTCCACATTAAAAAGAGTTCTTGGGGATTTTGTAAAACAGGAAGGTTCTTTGGTAGATGATGATAGATTAAGGTTTGATTTTACCTATCCAAAGGCTATTGACCCTTTTCTTATTAAAGAGATAGAAGATAGAGTAAATGGTATTATAATGGAAAACAGGTCTGTAAAATGGGAATATAAAAAATTTGATGAGGCGATAAAGGAAGCAATTGCACTTTTTAAGGAAAAATACGGAGATATTGTGAGAATAGTTGAAATTGAAAATTATTCAAAGGAACTCTGTGGGGGGACCCATGTGGAAAAAACAGGAGATATAGGAATTTTTAAAATTGTAAAAGAGGAAGCGATCAGTGCAGGAATAAGAAGAATTGAAGCTTTAACCGGTTTTAAAGCTCTTGAGTATATAAGAAAAAAAGAAGAAATCATAAGTAAAGTTTCTGAAATTCTTTTAGCTGATGAAGAAAATCTCATAAGAAAACTTGAAAAGTTAAAGGAAGAGATAAAAGAAAGAGAAAGGGAAAGGGAAAAATTAGTAGATAAAATATCCTCATACTTATTTGAGAAAATTACCATAAAGGAAAAGAACGGTAAAAAATATGTGATAGAACATTTTGAAAACCTTGACCCTGATATTATAAGGAGAATATCTGATATATTAACAGATAAATTTAAGGACCTTTCACTTATATTCCTTGTTTCTTCAGGGGAAAAGGTATTTTTCTTTTCAAGAACAGGTAAAAATTCAGGTCTTGATGCAAGAATTTTTGTGAAGAAATTTGGTGAACTTGTGAAAGGAGGAGGAGGCGGGAGTAAAGAAAGGGCTGAAGGAGGAGGGAAGGATAAATCTATGATAAAGGAGGGTCTTATTTTAATTGAGGAGATGATATGAAGCGAATCACTTTAAAGGAAATTTTAAAAAATGAAAGGGTTACAAGATACATAGAGGAGGCAGACAGATATCTTGAGAAACTCGGTTATACAGAACATGGAATCAGACATTCAAAATATGTAGGTAAAACAGCAGGAAGAATTTTAAGGGAGCTTAATTATCCTGAAAGAAGAGCAGAACTTGCAGAAATAGCCGGTTTTTTACATGACATTGGAAATGTTATACACAGGGACCATCATGCCCAGTTTGGTGCTTTAATAGCACATCAGATTCTTACTGAAATGGATATGCCCCTTGATGAGGTAATTGAAATAACCCAGGCAATAGGTAATCATCATGAGGAAGACGGGATACCTGCTAAGGATATAACTTCGGCACTTATTATTGCTGATAAATCAGATGTTCACAGGGAAAGGGTTAGAAAGAAAAATTCAAATATAAAAACTGATATACATGACAGGGTTAATTATTCAGCAAAAAAATCAAGGGTAATTGTTTTTCCCGAGAAAAAGATAATAAGATTTGATATTGAGATAAATACAAGGATTTCACCTGTTCTTGAATATTTTGAGATATTCTTACAGAGAATGATAATTGCTTCAATGGCAGCAAAAAATCTTGGACAAAAATTTGAACTTTTTATAAATGGAACAAAAATGTTATAAAATTTTTTAGAGGTTCAATTCCCTTTAATTTTATTTTTCAAAAATGATAGATATTGTAGAGTTAAAACAGAAAAAAACAAGCGAACTTGTATCTCTTGCAAAGGAACTGGGTATAAAGGTGAGTCAATCAATAAAAAAAGAGGAACTTATTTTTGCAATTGCCCAGGAAGTAGCAAAAAGAGAAGGAGCTGAATTCAGGGAAGGGGTTATTGAAATTCATTCTGAAGGTTATGGTTTTTTAAGGTCCCCAAAAAACAGTTATTTACAGGGAAGTGAGGATGTTTATATATCCCAGTCACAGATCAAAAGATTCGGTTTAAAGACAGGAGATTTCGTATCAGGTTATATAAAAGTTCCAATTGACGGAACAGTTAAATTTCCCGCTATGGTTAAAATTGAGCTTATAAACGGTCTTGCACCTTCTGAGTTAAAGTCAAGAAGAGAATTTGATGAACTTATTCCCTATTTCCCCACAAGAAGAATTAAACTGGAAATTGAGGAGGAAGAAGATTTAACAAGAAGGATTATAGACCTTTTTGTACCTATCGGACATGGACAGAGAGGGCTTATAGTTTCACCTCCAAGAGCAGGTAAAACAGTTATGTTACAGAAAATTGCTCAGAGTATAAGGAAAAATCATCCTGAAACCTATGTTATTGTGCTTTTAATTGATGAGAGGCCTGAGGAGGTGACCGACTGGAAAAGAAAAGTTGATGCAGAGGTAATTTCTTCAACCTTTGACGAACCAGCAGATAGACATGCACAGGTTGCAAAAATAGTTCTTGAAAGAGCAAAAAGAATGGTCGAATTGAAAAAGGATGTTGTGATACTGCTTGACTCTTTGACAAGACTTACAAGAGCACATAATGTTTTAGCAGCTCATTCAGGAAGAACTCTTTCAGGAGGACTTGATGCTACTGCTTTGATAGAACCAAGAAAATTTTTTGGTGCAGCAAGAAATATAGAAGAAGGAGGTTCTCTAACAATAATAGCATCCTGTTTGATAGAAACAGGTTCAAGGATGGATGATGTGATATATGAAGAATTTAAGGGAACAGGTAATATGGAAGTGATTCTGGATAGAAAACTTGCTGAAAGGAGAATTTTCCCTGCTATTGATCTTAAAAAATCAGGAACAAGGAGAGAAGAACTTTTACTTTCTAACTCGGTGTTAAACAGGGTTTGGATTTTGAGAAAATTAATTGCCGAAATGGGTAATGTAGAAGCAATGGAGTTTCTCATCCAGAAAATGAGATTATACAGAACCAACGAGGAGTTTCTTGAGGCAATGACCCAGCAGAAGTGAATATCTTATAATTTTTTTAGGGCGGGTAGTTCAGCCTGGTTAGAACGCCTGTCTCACATACAGGAGGTCCGAGGTTCAAATCCTCGCCCGCCCATTGTTTTATAAAGAATTACTTTTACCCTTTAATTATCTGCGTACCCCATTTACCTTCCCATCCCTCAAGGCATCTTTCAAGAGAAGTAATCACAGACCTTTTTCCTGTCTCCTCAACAAAAGATATTGAAGCTTCTACCTTAGGAAGCATGCTACCCTTTGAAAAATGACCCTCCTCTATAAATTTTTTTAATTCGGAAACTTTTACCTCTCTCAATTCTCTCTGATTTTCTTTTCTATAATTTATATAAACAAAATCAACATCCGTTAAAATCATAAAAAGATCAGCATTTATTAACTTTGCAATTAAAGAAGAAGCCCTATCCTTATCTATCACAGCAGGCTTTGCCTTGAGTTTATAACCTTCTTTTACAAGAGGAATACCACCCCCACCAACAGCAACTGTTATAACACCAATTTCCGCCAATTTTTTTAAAACATCTTTCTCCACTATATCAACTGGCAAAGGTGAAGGAACTGTTATCCTGTAACCCCTTCCAGCATCCTCTTTTATCGGCCATGGAAATTTATTTTTTAAAGATTCAGCCTCTTCCTTTGTAAAAAATGGACCTATCGGTTTTGATGGATTATTAAATTCAGGGTCATCACTATTAACAATTACCTGAGTCATAACGGCAACAACTTCCTTATTAAACCCTATCTCCCAGAAAATTTCCCTTAAAAGGTGTGCTATCATATAGCCCATCCACCCTTCTGTTTCTGCGCCAAGGATGTCAAGGGGATAAGGCGGAGCTTTCTCTCTTGCATAAAAACTTCTCAAAAATTCTATTCCTACCTGGGGACCATTCCCATGGGTGATTATAGCACTTTCAGCTTTTTTTAAAATTGGGACAAGTTTTCTTATTGTTTCCTCTGTATTTTTAAATTGAGTGAGAATGTCGGGCTTTGCACCCTTAGGTAAAATTGCATTTCCTCCAAGAGCAATAACTATCTTCATAAATCCTCCTTACTTTTTTTAGTTATCCCTCTTTTTGAAGATTCAATAAAATTTATTAAATACAAAATATCTCCATTCCCTTCAAACTCTCTTTTCAAGCTTTCAAGAGCCTGAGAAACATTTAAATCACTGAAGAATAAAATTTTAAAAGCCCTTTTTATATTATTTAACCTTTCTCCTCCAAAACCCCTCCTTTTCAATCCTACAGAATTTATCCCCTTAATCTCAGCATCAGGATTACCATAACATAAGGCATAGGGAACGATATCTTTTTTAACATGACACCCGCCCCCTATTATCGAATACTTACCCACTCTAACAAACTGGTGAATTAAAGAGTAGGCACTTATAAAAGCATAATCGTCCACCTCTACATGCCCACCCAGTTGAGCTCCATTAACTATTATTACCTCATTTCCGATTTTTGAATTATGTGCTATATGAGAGTAAGCCATTAAAAAATTTGAATTACCAATTATAGTTTTTTTACCTTCTCCTGTTGCCTTATGAATTGTAACAAATTCCCTTATTATGTTGTTATCACCTATGATAACCCAGGAATCCTCTCCCTTAAACTTAACATCCTGTGGGGGATATCCTATACAGGAACCAAAATATATTTTATTATTCTTCCCAATTTTAACATTCCCCCTTATCATAACATGAGCATCAATAAAAGTTCCATCACCTATTTCTACATCACCTTCTATTATTGAGTATGGACCTATATGTATATTATCTCCGAGTTTAACATTTTCACCAAGAATACAGGTTTTATGTATATTGTTCATCAATCTGAAATAATAGCTGTAAATGTGCCTTCACATACAATTCCTTCTTCCTTCAAGGCAAATCCCCTTAATTTACATACCTTACCCTTAAATCTCAAAAGTTCAACTACCATATATAATGTATCACCTGGATAAACACCCTTTTTGAATTTAACATTTTCAATTCCTGTAAATACTGGAATTTTATTTTTAAGACCCTGTTCTTCCTTAAACCTTTCAAAAACCATTATTCCACCTGTTTGAACAATTGCTTCAACTATCAAAACACCGGGCATAATTTTTCTCTCAGGAAAATGTCCCTTAAAAAACTCCTCATTATAACTTACATTCTTAATACCAACAATTCTGTCCTCCTCAAGAGACAAAACTTTATCAACAAGTAAAAAGGGGTAATCGTGAGGTAAAATTTTTCTTATCTCCTCTATATCCATCTCCCTTCCATACCCTGAAAAAACCTCAAGGAAAGGTAAAAATTCTATATTGTCCCTGTGACCTGTTCCCTCAAAAAGGAATTTGCCCTTAAATCTTTTACCAAGTAAACTTATATCACCTATTATATCAAGTATTTTGTGTCTTGCTGGTTCATCTTCAAAGGTTAAGATACTTTCATTTATTACCCTGTTATCTTTAAAAATTATTGCGAGATTTTCATCTCCACCTTCATAAAAACCACTTTCTTTTAAAGCCTTTGCTTCATCATAAGTTATAAAAGTTTTACTCGGTGCAATTTCCTTTATATAACTTTCACTGCTATATAAAAAATCAAATTTATATTTTAAATAAGGTTCTCTTGTGAATCTGTAACTTATTTCAAAATCTTCATCAGGTAAAATTGAAATTTTTGAACCATTAAAAATTTTAGAAAAAGCTTTTTTAACTTTATAAAATTCTAAATTCTTTTCTTTTTCAATAAGACCTTTTTCTAAAATTTTCTCAACAAATATTTTAGCAGAACCATCAAAAAAGGGAATTTCATCACCCTTTATTTCTATTACAACATCATCAATTCCTGTTCCGTAAATAGCTGACATGAGATGTTCTATATATAAAACACTCTCTTTCTCAAAAATTAAGGAAGTCCCCCTTTTTGAATGAGCTATACCCGCTTCTCTTAAAGGGAAAAATTTTTTACCAATAAGAAATAAGATTCCTATTTTCTCATTTGGCTTTAAAATTACTTCACAATCTTTTCCCTTATCAAGTCCTTTACCCTTAAAACTTATTTCACCTTTTATTGTCTTTCTCTTTTCCATAAAAAAAAGTATAAAAAGACTTTAATTGTTTGTGTATGAATTTCAATTAAATCATTTAAATCAGAAGAGTACCCCCCACCAAGAGTTATTGCAATTTTATAACCTCTTTCAAGGGTATATTTTCTAACTATTTCATCTCTATTTTTTAATCCGTTTTTAGTTAATTTAAGATTCCCTAAAAGGTCTTTCTCATAGGGGTCAGCACCTGCCTGATAAAGTACAATATCAAAATCTCTATTTTTAAAAATAAAGGAAAGGGCTTCTCTAAGCTTTTCTAAATAAGTCTTTTCATCTGTTCCTCCCCATAAACCAATATCTAAACTACTCTTTTGTTTTGGGACAGGATATAAATCTTCCTGATGCATTGAAAAGGTGAAAACATCAGGGTCATCCTCAAAGATTTTAGCGGTTCCATTTCCCTGATGAAGGTCAAGATCAATAATTAAAGCCCTTTTTATTCTATTTTCCTTTTTTAATTTTTTAACAGCATAGGCAAGGTCATTTATATAACAGAAACCCTCTGCTTTGTCAGGAAAAGCATGGTGCCAGCCACCACCTATGTGTATACCAAGACCATCCTTTAAAGCATCACAGGAAGCAAGATAAGTGGCATTCGCACCTATTAAATAAAAATCAACAATCTCCTTACTCAAAGGTAATTCAGAAAACATTGTTCTTTTCGTCCATCTTAAATTTTTTAAATCATCCAAATACTCCTCTGTATGAACAATTTTAAGTTCATCAAAAGTTACAGGCTCTGTTTCAAAAAAATCCTCCTCTTTCAAAATCCCTTTTTTTATTAATTTTTCTTTAATTAACCTGTATTTCTTTGTTGGAAAAACATGGGGACCTATATCTACCTCATATTTTGAGGAGTAATAAACTTTCATTTTTTATAAAGTCTTTTTTTCCTTATAAAATTTTCAACTTCTGGATGAACCATAAGATGTATGCTTTTTTCTTCCTTTATTCTCCTCCTTATTTCCTTTGCTGATACCTCAATGATTTTTGTATTTAAAATTATTGCTTTATCTTTATAAGGAAAATCTTCCCCAATTTCCCTTTTTACTCTTTGGCAAACAACTATTTTAGCAAGGTCAAACAGGCTCTCATATTCATACCAATTTTCTATATTAACAAACTGATCTGAACCCATTATAAAATAAATTTCCTCATCTTTTCTTCTTTTTTTCCATTCGCTTAATACCAAAGCAGTATAGGTGGGCGCAAACTTAAGATGGAACTCAAAATCAGAAGCATAGAAAGGATGACCTGGTAACATCAGTTCAACCATTTTGAATCTATCTTCAAACTCGGCTCTTACTTTTCTATGAGGTGGTCTATAGGAGACAAGAAAGTGAATTTCATCAAGTTCCAATTTTTCTAAGACTTCCTCTGCAACAAGAAAATGACCTATATGGGGTGGGTCAAAGGTTCCTCCAAATATTCCTATTTTTTTCATTTTTTATTTATTTTCACCTTTGCCTTTTCTGCCCAGATAGTATCAGGGTATTTATCTATTAATTCTTCATAATAAATCTTTGCTGAATTAAATTTTTTCATATTTTCATAAAGCTCAGCAATTTTATAGACCTTTTCTGCCAGAATGTTTAAAACCTCACCTTTAAGTCCTTTAATTTCTTCAAGGTATAGAGATTCAGGATATTTTTTTTGAAACTCTTCAATTTTAGCAAGAACTTTTTCCAGTTCCTTTGTCTCATGAAGTGGTGACCTTACTTTTAAAATTTCAAGTTTTACCAAATCAAGTTCCGCTTCTTCAATATGCTCCGAATTGGGAAATTGATTTATAAGGAAATTATATTCTGAAATAGCTGTTTCAAATTGCTTTTCATTAAAATATGATTTTGCAATATAAAACTGGGCATCATCAGTAAATTCCTTTATTTCACCTGAAAATAAAACCCTGTTAAAATAGAATCTTGCCTTATCGTATTTACCTTTATAAAAATTATAAAGTCCAAGTTCAAAGTATCTTTCGCCAGTTAAATCCTCAGATTTTACCCTTTTAAAGAGGCAGGCAGAAAAGGTGATAAAAAAAATCAAAAGAGCTTTTTTCATTTTAAAAGATTATTATAAATAGTTCTTTTCTATTTTTTCAAGATTAATGAACCTTATGGAAATGTATTTTTAAAGATATTATAATAATATAAAATAAAAGGTTCAAATCCTTTTAAAAAACCTATTCTAAAATAAAAATGAAAAAAGTAAAAGTTGGTATAAATGGTTTTGGAAGAATTGGAAGACAGGTTTTAAAAGAAGGTTTAAAAAGGAAAAATCTTGAATTTGTTGCAATAAATGACCTATCTGACCCCCAGGCTCTTGCCCACCTTTATAAATACGATTCTATTTTTGGAATAACAGATGATGAAATAGAAGTTGAAAAAGACGGATTTAAAATTAATGGAAAGAAAATAAAAGTTTTTTCTGAAAAGGAACCATCAAAAATACCCTGGAAAGAACTTGAGGTGGATTATGTGGTGGAATCAACAGGAGCCTTTACAGATAGAACAAAAGCAGCTCTTCACCTTGATGCAGGAGCAAAAAGAGTAATTATTACTGCACCGGGTAAGGGGACAAAACCAGATGTTACAATTGTGCTCGGTGTTAACGAACACTTTTATGACCCTCAAAAACATTTTGTTATTTCCAATGCTTCCTGCACAACTAACTGTTTTTCCTTTTTAGTTAAGGTAATACATGAAAATTTTGGAATTGAAAAAGGTGAGATGACTACAATACACTCCTATACAAATGACCAGAGAATTCTTGATCAGATACACAGGGATTTAAGAAGAGCAAGAGCAGCAGCTTTAAATATTATACCAACTTCTACAGGTGCAGCAGAAGCAATTGAACTTGTTTACCCTGAATTAAAGGGAAAATTAAAAGCCATATCAATAAGAGTGCCCACCCCCAATGTATCCCTTTGTGATTTTACAGCAATTGTTAAAAAAGAAGTTAAAAAAGAAGAAGTAAATGAAACTTTCAAGAAGGCATCAGAAAAATATAAGGAGTATCTCGAATACTGTGATAAACCCCTTGTTTCTTCTGACTTCATAGGTAACCCACATTCCTGTATATTTGACGCAACCCTAACCGAAACTGTTGAAAATTTAGTAAAAGTAGCAGGATGGTATGATAATGAATGGGGATACTCTGTTAGAGTTGTAGATTTACTTGAATATTTAGCAAAAAAGGAAAAATAAAAATGAAGGGACTAAATCAAATAGGGGATATAAAGGGTAAAAGAGTTTTTGTAAGGGTTGATTTTAATGTGCCAATAAAAAAAGGTAGAATTCAGGATGACACAAGAATAAGAGAGACTGTTCCCACAATAAATTTTTTATCTGAAAAAGGGGCAAAGGTAATTCTTGCATCACATCTTGGAAGACCAAAGGGAGAAAGAAATCCTGAATTTTCACTAAAACCCTGTGCAAATAAACTTAGCAAAATTATCGGGAAAAAGGTTAAATTTACCGAAGAACTATATGGAGACGGGGTTAAAAAAATTATTGAAAAGTTAAAGGATGGGGATATTCTTCTTCTTGAAAATGTCAGGTTTGAAAAAAATGAGGAAAAGGAAGATATTGAACTTGCAAAAAAGTGGAGGGAACTTGCTGATATATATATTAATGAAGCTTTTTCTGCCTCCCACAGAAAACATACATCGGTTTATACGCTTCCAAAACTATTTGAAGAAAAATATGCGGGTTTTTTACTTGAAAAAGAAATATTTAGCTTAAAGAAGGTCACAGAAAATTTTGAACGACCCTTTATAGCAATACTCGGGGGTGCAAAGGTGGAAGATAAAATAGGTGTTATAAAAACCCTTGTTAATAAATGTGATAAGGTTTTAATAGGCGGGGGAATGATGTTTACCTTCTGGAAGGCAAAAGGTAAAAAAATAGGAAATTCCATTTTAGACGAAAAATTCATTGAGGAGGTGAATAAACTTCCTGAAGAAAAAATAACTGTTGCAGTTGATACAAGATATTCTAATTCCCCTGAAAGTAAAGAATATAAAGAAGGAGATGAGATTCCAGAAGGTTACGCAGGATACGACATAGGAGAAAATACAATAAATATTTTTAAAGAAGAAATCTCAAAGGCAAAAACAGTATTCTGGAATGGACCAATGGGAGTCTTTGAGAGTAAAACATTCAGGGAAGGAACCTATGAGATAGCAAAAAAAATAAGCGAACAAACAGAAAAGGGAACTTTTTCTTTATGCGGTGGAGGAGAAACTGTCCAGGTTTTAAAGGAACTAAAACTTTTAGAAAAAATATCCTTTGTATCAACAGGCGGAGGAGCATCACTTGAATTCATTGAAAAAGGAACTCTACCTGGTATTGAAGTTTTATAATAAAAAATCAGGCTAAATTTCAGCTGGTATAAAAGAAAAATAAAAAAATTCTCTATTTTATAAAAATAATCTAAAAAGTCCTGGAAAGAGACCGAATTAAAAAATTTATTTTTCCTTCTTTTTTATATTAAAACTTAAAGACTTTTCAACATAATTACCCACCTCATCCACTATTTTAACTTTCATATCGATTTTTTCAAGATTCTCATTATAAGAAAAAATCGCAAGAAGAGAATCTCCTTTTACCATAAGGGGAGGGGGGTCTGCCTGAATAATAGTAAGGGTGAGTTTATCATTATCTTTATCCCCCCCTATAAATTTTATGTATATTTTACCTTCTTTATATTTAATATCTTGGCTCTTTATATCAGGTGAAGAGTTCAAAACAACTGTTTCAAGACTGTATGCTTTATTTGACCTCATCTTACCATCCCTTGCGTATATAAGTGCTTCAATTGTGTCACCAGCTTTTATGTTTTTAAGATAAAATTCAAGAGAAGAATCCCTTGGAAAATATCTATTTATTCTCCATCTTGCCGCGAAGTTAACAGGGTCTCCATCAGGGTCATATCCATAAGGAATGATTTTTACTTTCTCCGTGTTTGAATAAATATTTTCTGGTTCAAATTTGGCAGATTCAACAATAGGGGGGCTATTCTCCACCTTTATTGATTTTGTCTTATAAGGTGTCCCCTTTTTATTTCCTAAATATGGTGTAAGTATAGCATAAATTTCATCACCTTTTGATACATCTTTTAACCTGAATGTATCCTCTTCAGAAGAAAAAACTCTCTTTTTATTTATGTACCACTCAACTAAAACTTTTCTTCCCTCTTTTATACCATAATCAAGTTTTAAAACTTCCCCTTTTCTTGCATAAGGATTTACAATCCTCGCATACTCAATTTTTATTTCCTCCTCCATCTGAATTTTCTTTTCTTTACATGAAAAAAGAAATAAAAATAATAAAATAAACACCTTAAGCATAATTCAACTTCAAAAGGTTTTTAAAAGTTTTCCTCCCATTGAGGAGCTATATCAATATTAACTGGCTCAATATATTCAATATAAAGCACCTTATGGGGGGTTGGTCTATCTTCATAAAATTCTTCCGGTATTTCAAATGTTATCTCAACCTTTGCAGGAAGTTTAAATTCAAAAGATTTAGCATTTTCTGAAAAATGAACCCTTTTTTCCTTAAGCAAAACCCGAAAATCTTCTGTCATTAAAAATGGCCACTTTAATTCTAAAAAGTAAAGTTTTTTACCTTCAATTTTGTAAAGTGTCATGATATGAGTATCAACTCTCTCAGATGCTTTTTCCTCACCTGAATAGAGTTCTGTTAAAATAAAAAGAGAAAATAAGAAAAATAAAATTCTCATTTCAAAAGCCTCCTAAAAATTAAAGGGGAATTGAACCCCTTCATCTTCCTTTCCATAAAATAATTCTGCTTCTATTAACAGAAAAGGGAAATGGAGAAGGAGTCTCCACTATACCACCTGTTCCCATCTGAACAAAGACCTTCTCTCCCTCACTGCCCACATATACTGTTGGTTCTGCAGGCATTCCAGGACCCGTTGAAATTCCGGGTAAATTTTCACCACCAGGACCTTCTCCGAAAATAGGTTTATAATAAGCTGTTCCTGTTAAATAATAAAGAGCATAAAGAATACCTTCACCTCCAGCCCTACAAGGACTAAACTCTGGTTTATAAGATGTAAAAAGAACACTACCACCTATAAGGGCTGAACTTGTAATGCATCTTTCACCTCCATAAAGTTCTCTATACCACCCTTTGTAATCTTGAGTAGTCAGCCTTTCAAGCTGATTAAAGGAGATAATTGAACCACCTATTTTTACTGTGTCTTCATTGAAGACCTTAACATTTGAGACATTATAAAGATTATTAAGACTATATCCCACTCCTTCGTCTCTTACACCTATAAGATATTGAGTTTCAATATAATTAGCATCATCCCCTGTATAAAACCTTCCTGTTCCAAAATAAACCCAAATTCTCCCTTGTTTATCAAGACCAAAGGAAGGTGAAGAAATAATTGGCTCTCCTGCATCAAAAATAAGTTTAAGCTGCCAGTTGGCAGGGTTAGAATCGTCATTTGTTTCTATCTTATAAAGTTTTCCACCATAAGTCATAGTGGTTGGATTTTCAAGTATGTTTATTCCAAAATATATAGCCTCAACATTAAAATCAAGGTCATAATCCACTGATACAATATCCCCGCAGAAAGAATTTGCGTCTGGAATATTAAATGTTCTTAATATATTTCCAGTTAAGTAATCAAGAATATACACTTTTGCTCTTCTATAAGAATTTGCATCTGAAAGGTTATTTGGACCTGAACCAATTACAAGAAACCACCTATCACCCACTTTACAGGTCGCAGGGAAAGAAGTCGTAAAAGATGAATCGGGAAGTCTTTTCTCCCATAAAACTGTTATATTCCCTGGATCTGTAACATCAACAAGGAAATATCCAGAGGAATAAAAATTTACTCCTCCATAGGGGCTTCCACCAAATCTCATACCCCCTACCACTACTGTACCCCATCCTTGAGGATGCTTTGGATTCGGCTCAAATATCCTTACATCCGTTGGATAGGGCTTTAAATCAACATAATAAACATGACAATAATCATTCCTTGGTAACCATTTCAAGTGGGGTAAAAGATTAAAAGGAATATAAGCAAAAATTTCTTTCCCGAGATTGATTCCATCAGGGTCTAATATCAACGGCTCAACATCATTATGAGTATCAATTAATTTACCTGAATGAAAAGCATGAAACATTCCGTCATTTGCCCCAACATAAACATTAACCCTTCTGTTTTTATAAGCATCATAAAAACTCTTATAACTTGCATCTCCATATATAAGGTCATACCTCTCAGCGGGTGAACCAACAACAAGAGGAGTTGAGAAAATAATATCACCGAGCTTCCAAACTCTCCCATCAGGAATGGTCCTCCTTCTTAAATTCGGGAAATCTTCACCCCTTACATATCTTATGAGTGTATCGGCAAAATTGATTCTTGTTAAAGGAAGTTCTAAAAAGGGTAAAATTTTTGTTATATTACCGGTATTAAACTCAATGTATTCACCTATATCGATAACTTCATTTTTGTTCAAATCTACAAAAGTCCCTATATTTCTTTCAAAAGGAAGAGTATTAAGCAAACTCTCAGAACCATCCCAGACACTCTTAAGTTCTTCCACAGGAACCCTTTCAACCTCAAGAAGAGAATCACCATTACCAAATACATCTTTAAACCTAACTACAAATGTCTGATTTAAGTTGGGGTCAAAATAAAAAGTAATAACATAATCATTAAAAAGATTGAGTTTTGCGTTTTTGTCATTGTCTTCCCTTAAAAAACCAAACTTGTCCACAAAAAGAGTT
>CBFGJR010000122.1:0-2556 GCA_965649145.1 Caldifarciminota bacterium
TCTTTTGGTGTAATGAAAAGGTCCTTAATGTTTTTTTCTCTTAATCTATGTGCAAGAGCACTTACAAGGTGGGTTTTACCCATTCCTTGTTCTGAGTATATAAAAACTGGATTGAAAATAAAAGGGTCATCTATTATAGTTTCAAGGGCTCTTTTTGCCATTCTGTTTCCTTTGTATTCAACAAAATTTTTAAAGGTAAATCTTGGATTTAAAAGACTCATTTTTTCAAAAGTTCATTTATTTTTTTTGCAAGTTTTTTAGCCTGTACTTCCACCATTCCCAGTATTGTTCTGTCATCAAAAAATGTGGCGAGGAGTAAATCCTCACCAACCAGGGTGTAGTAAATGTTCCAGCTGTTACCCTCCTGAAAAAAAGTTAAAAAGTTTTTTTCTCCGATTATTCTTGCCAGTTCCCTTGTACTCTGGAAAATTCCAGCAAGAAGTGCTGATATGGCAAGAAGATTAAAGGGGGTTTTGAAACCTGAGGAAACGAGTAATTGTCCTGAAAGAGTGGAAAGCATTGAGGCGTGCGTATTTGCTCTGTATGTAAAATCATCAAGCAATTTCTGTAATTCAACAAACTCCTCAACACCTAAGATTAAGGTATCTTTATTCACATATATATTTTAAAATATTTCTTCCTTTTATTTCCCCTTTTCAAAAATCAAATGGTAACTAATAGAAAATAAAAGCAGTGTCCAAGTGCCTTTTATGTAGGTATAAGGTTTAAAAAGATGGGGAAATTCAGTACCTGTAAATTTTAAAACAAGTGCTATTATAAAGGTGATAAGAGAGAGAAAGAAAATTGTTTTTGAAATGTTCATTTTTAAATCTCCCTTTTTAAAGAGGACTTGAACCTTATAATTATATTTTAAAATATTTGATTGAGCTTCGCAAGTTATTGTAAAATTAATTTAAATAAGGAGGAGGGTTAAATCCCCTTTAATTTAAAAATAACAATCTGGAGGATAAAAATGAACAAAAAAAATCCCTTTGAAGTTGCTCAGGAGCAGCTTGATAAAGCTGCGAAAACTTTAAAATTAGAACCTCATGTTCATGAGATGCTGAGGTGGCCTATGCGAGAAATACATGTTTCCATACCTGTTAAGATGGATAATGGAACTGTCAAGGTATTCAGAGGGTTCAGGGTTCAGTATAACGATGCTCTTGGTCCAACCAAGGGTGGTATAAGATTTCATCCTGAAGAAACGATTGATACTGTCAGGGCACTTGCAGCATGGATGACCTGGAAAACAGCCCTTATGGATTTACCTTATGGAGGAGGAAAAGGTGGGGTTGTATGTAATCCAAAGGAAATGTCTGAAAGGGAACTCGAGGAACTTTCAAGAGGTTATATAAGGGCTATTGCTCAGTTTATAGGACCTGAAAAGGATATCCCTGCTCCTGATGTTTATACAAATCCTCAGATAATGGCATGGATGATGGATGAGTTCAGTAAAATAAGACAGTATAATGCTCCTGGTGTTATAACAGGGAAACCTTTAAGAATAGGTGGTTCTGTTGGTAGAAATGATGCAACAGCAAGAGGAGGTATGTATGTATTGAGGGAAGCCGCCAAAAAACTTGGAATAGATCTTAAAAAAGCAACCTGTGCTATTCAGGGTTACGGGAATGCAGGATATTTTGCCCATAAGCTTGTAACAGAAATGTTTGGAACAAAGGTTATTGCTGTGAGTGATTCAAAAGGTGGAATTTTAAATAAAAAGGGTCTTCCCTTTGAGGAAGTTTTTGAGCATAAAAATAAAACCGGTTCTGTAGTTGGTTTTAAAGGAAGTGAAAAAATAACAAATGAG
This sequence comes from Caldifarciminota bacterium, assembly GCA_965649145.1. Lineage (GTDB taxonomy): Bacteria > Hydrothermota > Hydrothermia > Hydrothermales > JAJRUZ01 > JBCNVI01. The sequence goes on from CBFGJR010000122.1 coordinate 1,814, forward strand.
GAACTTCTTGAACTCGATGTGGATATTCTTATACCAGCAGCACTTGAGGAAGTTATAACTGGGGAAAATGCGAATAGAATAAAGGCAAAAATAATCTTGGAACTTGCAAATGGTCCCGTTACCCCTGAGGCTGATGAGATTTTACATAATAAGAGTATTTTATTTTTACCTGATTTCCTTGCCAATGCCGGTGGTGTTACTGTATCTTATTTTGAATGGGTTCAGAATATTACAGGACTTTACTGGGAGGAGGAAGAGGTCTATTCAAAGCTTGATACTAAAATGACGAAGTCCTTCAATGCTGTGTGGGATGCTATGCGCGAATTTAATGTGGATCCGAGAACAGCTGCCTATGCTGTTGCAGTGAGAAGAGTTGTCGAAGGAATGCAATTGAGAGGCTGGGTATAATTTATTGATATTAATAAAGTAAGAAGTAAAGTTAATTTCCCCCCATGATATAGCCTGCGAAATAACACTAAAAATTGATTTAACGCAACCTGGAAGGTGCGGGAACTAATTTATTAAAAAATTTTACCTGGACTTAATATTCCCTTTGAGTCAAAAATTTTTTTAATTTCTCTGTGAATTTTATATAAATAAGGTGATATTTCCCTTTTAAATCCTTCCTTCTTTAAAAAACCTATTCCATGTTCCGCAGTTATTGTCCCTTCGTATTTTATTACCGACTCCCATATTTTTTTTGAAATTTTTTTAATCAACCTTTTTTCATCCTCTTTATAAGT
>CBFGJR010000123.1:0-2506 GCA_965649145.1 Caldifarciminota bacterium
TTAATCCTTGGTGGTTCTATAAATGTGGTTTTTAAAAAAGGTGTTTCATCATTTTTTGTTTTAAATTTAAATTCAAAGGAACCTGGTTCAGGTTTATAGGTGAATACAATTGAATTTTCATAAACATTTAATTTTTCTCTTCTATTTTTCCCATCAAATTTATATATAACATAGACTTCCTTAATATCTTTACCTATGATTTTAGCAGTATACACAAAAGGTTGTGTGATGTAATGAAAATCGGGTGGTTTTTTATAAATAATCTTTTCTTTTATTTCAGGTATGTTAAAAAAAGTTCTTACAACTTTTTCAGGAAAAAGAAGTGATGAAAATGTCAGAACAAAAAGGGAAAAAATAAAAATTTCTGTTTCCTTTTTATAATTTTTATTTAAAACTTTATCTATTTCAATTTCATTCAGTTTATTAGAAATATATTCACTGTAAGCTTTCTCAAATTCATTTTTGCTTTTTGAATAAAAAAGGGCAGAAAGTATTTTCCCATCATATCCCTCTATCAATTTTTCAAGTTTTAGAGCATAAAAGGTATCTCTTCTTGTTAAAATTTTTGAAGGTAAATAAAGGGTTAAAATAGGTAATAAAATTAAAATTTTTAAACCTGATAAAAAAGAAAGTGTTAGAGAAAAAAACAAAATAGAGATAAAAATTATGAAAAATTTTGTTAACTCATATTGAATAAATTTTCTTTTAAATTCCTTAAATTTTTTCATTCTACAAGTCTCACATCTGAATGGTCTCCCAGAATAAATCTATGTATTCTTGGTCTTGAGTGGTCCTGAAAAATCTTTACTTCCCTACCAACAATACTCATTTCGATTCTGCCTTTTACATCCCTTATTTCGCTTTTCTCCATTATTATTGAATCTTCAATTTCTGTATTTTCAATATAACAATCTTCCTGTATTGATGTAAATGGTCCTATATAACTTTTAATTACCTTTGTTCCCTTTTTTATAATAACAGGACCCCTCACGGTGCTTTCAATTATTTTTGTTTCCCTTTCAATCTTAACTCTTCCGATTATTTTTGAGTCAATTATTTCTCCTTTTATATCAGGTTCAAGGTCCTCAAGGACAAATCTATTTGCTTCAATCAAATCTTCGGGTTTTCCTGTGTCTTTCCACCAGCCTTTTATTAAAAGGGCATCTACTTTTAATTTGTGATCAATAAGCCATTGGATAGCATCTGTGATTTCCAGCTCATTTCTAAAGGAAGGTTTGATTTCCTCACAGGCTTTAAAAATGTTTTTATCGAAGAAATAAACTCCAACAAGGGCAAGGTCGGAGGGTGGTTTTTTTGGCTTTTCAACAAGTTTTATAAGTTTTCCATCCTTAAGTTCAGCAACTCCAAAATCCTGAGGATTTGGAACCTTTGAAAGAAGAACAAGGGAATTTGTGTTATTTTTTTCAAAATATTCACGGAATTTTTTTAAGTCATCTTTTATCAGATTATCACCAAGAAACACGATAAATTGTTCATCATCCAGAAAGTCTCTTGAAATTTTTACAGCATGGGCTAAACCAAGAGGTTCTGGCTGAGAAATGTAAGTAATCTTTACAGCAAATTTACTTCCATTCCCCACCGCATTTTTAATCTCCTCACCTGTCTCTCCTATAACAATTCCTATTTCATCTATACCAGCCTTTTTAATTGCTTCAATACCATAAAAAAGTATAGGTTTTCCACCCACAGGTATGAGCTGCTTTGCAGAGGTATGGGTTAAAGGTCTTAATCTTGTTCCCCTTCCACCACTTAAAATTAAGGCTTTCATTTTATTTCCCTTTCAAGAACTTTTAAATTTTCCTTATCAATTATTTTTTCTTTTAAGATATTGAATACTTTCCTTTTATCTTCTTCAAAATGAAATTCATCTAAAATTTTTTTTAACTGATTTGTCGTAAGATATCTATCTTTTATTTTTTCTTCAAGGGTCTTTAATGCATCTTCTACAACTGGATTTTTATTTATTTCTTCTATTAGATTAGAAAGTTCATCATCTTCCAGTTCTCCTTTTAATTCTTCAGGGTATAGAATTTTTTTTATTTCCTGTACAAGGGTATTTATTGAGTCCCTTTTTTGAGAAGGGAGAGAATGTGCAATTTTTTCAATTATTTCCAGTTTCTTTATAATTTTTTCCTTATCAATTTCCGGGATGTTTAAAAGCAAAAAGAAAATAATGATATTCATACTTATATTATAATATAAAATAAAATATTTTTAAAAGTTGAAATCTGGCTTTCTTTTTATTTATAAAAATAGTATGGCAATAAAAAATTTATATCATTCTTATCCCATAATACCCTGTATAATAATTGTTAAGTATAATGAGGAGGTGAATGGAATGTCAGTAGCCTGGCATTCACCTCTTTCCTTCAGTCCGCCCCTTTATGGAGTTCTTGTATCACCAAAAAGATTTACTTATGAACTTCTCGTAAAGGCAAAAGATTTTACTGTGAATTTTGTTGATTTTGAAAATGCTAAAATATAC
>CBFGJR010000124.1:0-2487 GCA_965649145.1 Caldifarciminota bacterium
AATTGACTTTATTAAACTTTTTTTCTGGTTTTTTATTTTTTTCTGGATACTTATTCTTTTTGGAACTTCTTTAGCATATCTAAGTTCAAGGGGTGAGAAAAAGCCCCTATGGGTGATGGTAGATGAATTAAAAAATTTTTATGAAGTAAAAGTAAAATTTTATAAGTTAGAAAAACCCCTGTTTTTATATTTTAATGGTTCAGAATTTCTTTCAATCTCAGCCATTTGCACCTTCAGAAGGGCTATACTTGAATACAAAGAAAATGAAAATCTTTTATTTTGCCCTGTGCACGGAGAAAAATTTGATCTAAATGGTAACCCTTTAAATAGGAAGTTAAAAACACTCAAAAAGTATCCGGTTAGAATAAAAGGAGGTAAAATATATGTCCTTCTTGAATAAAATAATTAATTTCCTTGAGAAAAGAATTTCCCTTAATGAACTTGTATCCTTTTTAACCTCCTTCGGGATTTTCTATTCACCTATTTCCCATGAGAAACCTGTTAAGGAAGCAATAAAAGATGCAATGGAAACTCCTTCCCCCTCCTATACAAGATGGCCATACCTTCTTGGTATTCTTACTTTCATATTATTTCTTTTCTGTGTTTTTTCAGGAATTCTGCTCCTCTTTTACTATATTCCCTCAAAAGAAAAAGCCTACAGTTCCACTGTGGATATAATAAAAAATAGACCTTTTGGATTTTTTATATTTAATTCCCATTACTTTTCAAGTATAATGCTCCTTATTGTTCTTTTTTTTCGTCTTATTAGATTCATCTATCATAAGGTTTTTTCACCACCAAGGGAACTTTTCTGGATTTTAGCTTATCTTCTTTTTCTTTTTATTGTCTTTGAATACATTACAGGAATCCCCCTACCAATGGACGCTCTTTCAGGCTTTCTAAGTTATAGAATTTATGAAATAATTTCCCCAATACCAGTTATAGGTAACCTTTACAAAATTTCTCTCTTTGCAGGTGAACTTACAGATTTTTTCCTTTTAAGAAGCTACATTTTTCACATAATTATTTTGCCCTTCTTTATTTTTTTCCTTTTCTATCTCCATTTTCTTTCTGTAAGAAAACTGGGATTATCAGATGGGCACTATAGGGGTGATAAAGTTTTCCCTGGGTATTTTTTTGAAATTTTAATAATAATATTTCTTGCCTTCGCTATAATTTTTACACTCAGTAACATATTCCCAAGAAAAATTTCGGAATCCTTTGCACCATATAAAAATTATGTAAATTATAAAGCCCCATTCTTCTTACTCATTTTTGATTTCTTAAAAACAAGTCTTAACCAGGTTTCTTATTCCTTTATTTCACTTATTCTTATTATTTTCCCCTTCTTTTTACCCTGGATTGATAGAACTCCTCCAATTCCTCTTATAAAAAAGCCCATTACATTTTTCCTTTATACTTTTCTTTTCATTATATTAGTTTTTATCTCCCTTTTAGAATTCCTGAAATGAAAGGAATAATAATTTATTTATCCTTTTTTTCACAGATAGATTCAACAACCTGCTTTTTATGCCACAGCGAAATAAGACTCAACTTCACAAAGAGCATTCACTACTATGAGAATATTTACTGTTCTGATTGCCATGGAGGAAATGAAAAATCTCTTGATATAAAAAAAGCCCATTCGGGAAATTTTAAAGGGAAATTTTCCAAAAGGGAAATTTTAAATTTATGCTCCAAATGCCACTCCTCAGCTGAAAAAATGGCTCCTTACGGCACTTCTTTTGACCAACTTGAACTTTATAACCTTTCTGCTCATGGAAAATTGATAAATAAAAGGGAAGATATCCCTGTTTGCTCCGATTGTCACAATTATCATAATGTTTACAAAACAAATGATATAAATTCTCCTGTAAATAAATCAAAGGTCTCTTATCTATGCGGAAATTGTCACAAGGAAGAATTTGAAGAATATTCTAAAAGTATACATTTTGAATATGTTAAAAGGGGAATAAAAAACTCACCCACATGCCCCGATTGCCATGGTTCCCATGGAGCATATCCACCAGGTTTCAGAGATATTGACAAAATTTGTGGGAAATGTCACGAAAATGTAAGGGCAAATTTTTTGAAAAGTCCCCATTATAAGGTATTTGTTGAAACAAAAATTAAAGAATGCGAAGTTTGTCACGGAAATCACAATATAGTAAAAACTGAACTTTCCATCTGGGATAAAAGTTGTATAAACTGTCACGCAGGAGATAATAGTCCTTTAAAGTTAAAGGAAGAAATCAAAACTCTTCTCATAGAAACTGAAAATTCTTTTAAGGAGGCAATTGAATGGGTCTCAAGAATTGGAAAAATTCCTCTTGAAACAAAGGACTTAAAGGAAAGAATTCATGATGCGAATAATTCTCTTGAGGAAGAAAAAAGTCTACTTCACACATTAGATATTGAAAAAATTAAGGAAACCTATCTTCAATACAAGGGAGTTTATGATGATGTAAAACATGAGGCAATCAGTAA
>CBFGJR010000125.1:0-2481 GCA_965649145.1 Caldifarciminota bacterium
TTTTTACCAAACTTATCAAATTTTGGAATATCTTTCTCTGTAATTTTTAAATATAGATTTATCTTTCTTAAAGCATTTGATATTATAACAGGCAAATTGGGTGAATAGCCTGAAAGTTCCTGTTTTTGCTGTAATGCTTTAATAAATGCTAAATCATATACATCTGGATCTGCCCAGTTATTTATTCCTCCACCACCATTATACTGCGAAGCAAGAGAATCTACCTCCCTGAAATTTCCAAAATCTTCAAGTCCAATACCAAAGCTTACAGAATAAGATTTATGATAAAGTTTAAGAGAGTCAATTTTAAGTGCTGCTTCATACACATTATTTATGTGTGCGAATATATGACTGCTATTTGTATCCCTGTAAGCATAATTTAAAAGCCTTGCTGTGTACATGGAGAAAACACCAGAAAATTGCCATTCACCTAAGACCTGAACATCAGAATATTGGGGTGCATATTTAGCCCCTGTTAAATTGGGAATGGTATCTATTGTAAAATAAGCAATAAAGGAAGACCAGTCACTACCACCTTGAAAGGTATCTCTAACAATTATCAAAAAATAAAAAAAGGTGTCAGTGGAAGTTGCTCCTTCGGTTAATCTTAATTCAACAAGATCAGATTCTCTTCCTTTAAATGCAGGGTCGGTAGGATAAATATAATCACCATCACCAAAATCATCATCAATCTCATCAAGCCAGACTGCTTCATATTGATCTAATGAATATCCTGGATGAAAAAGATAAAAAAAAGTATCTCTCTGGGAAATGGAATGGGTCATCCAATCAGAAGGGTCCCCATCCACTGTGATAATATGTGCTTTTAAAACAAAACATATTAAGGAAAATATTATTATTTTCTTCATAACTAATTTTAAAAAATTTTCATCAAAAAATCAAATTTTTAGTGGCATTTATTACAACTTTTATCCCAGGGATGTCTGAAGTCTTTTATTTTTTTCTCTGAAGTTCCCTTTATAATTAAAATTCTTGATTCAATACTTTTTTTATACTCCTCAAAATCCTTTTTAATAGAATCTAATTTACTTTCAATTTTATTTAGTCTATTTTTCAGTATTTCCATTTCCTTTTCAATTTTTTTAAATTTTTCTTCACCTTCCTTACAGGATAAAAAAAGAAAAAATATAATTAAAATTTTTTTTAAGAAACTCATTCAATTGGTTTATCAAGAAAATCTGGATAATTAACTCCGATTATTTTATAAATCTCCTTTAAAGTTTCCCTGAAAGAAACATCAAAAAAATTACCTGGAACCTCCTGATCCTTCCCGTACCACCAAAACCAGTCTGAACCCTCTGCTATATATACCAATTTCATAATTCTCTCTTTTTTCTCAGAATCAAGTTTATCTAAATATTTTCCAATATCTTTCCTAACATAGGAAAGGTATTCCCATGCTTTATTTTCTTCAGGTTCACCGATCCATGTGGAAAAACTACCACCTATCCATGAACCAGGAAAAAGATAATTAAGATTATTTTGAGGTTTATATTTTTCAATGTATTCCTTAATACTCATTGTTTTTATAAATTTTGCTTCTGATAAAGATTTATAAAGATTATTTAAAAATTCCTTTCCATCATGAGTGTAATGTTCCCAGGCATTTTCTCCATCAAGAATAACTGCAACAACCGGAGGATTTTTTTCATCCTTCCAGTATCTATAAATATTTGCAAGTTCCGAAATGAACCTATTTGCTGCTTCCACTGGATCCATGTTTTGATATACAAAACCTATCGCATCAGATAAATGTGTATCTCTAAAAACTACATAAATACTATCCTTTTTATTTTTAACCTTATAAACTCTATATTTTTCTTCAAGACTTAAAAAATTCTTATTTAGGGATTTCATTAAAATTTTCTCATCTGTTGCAATCCAGTTTATTCCATTTAAAGAAAATAAAGGGACAAGTTCATAAGCCACCGAACCTTCACCTGGCCACATACCCGAAGGTTTCTTTCCGAAAATATTTTCATAAAATTTAACTGCCTCTTTTATATGCCATTCTACATCTTCCGGATAAGAAAAGTCTGTTTCTGGCATTGGAGTCCCGGGCAAACCAGGTATTGCAAGTTTTATATCATAAATTAAGGGTAATATGGGGTGATAAAAAGGGGTAGTTGAAACTTCTATCTGTCCCTTATCCATTAATTTTTTATGAACTTTTATTATTGAATTTAAAATTTTTTTATGAATTTCTATTATTTTTTTTACATCTTCTTCCGAAAAATTTTTCCCCTTTTCTATTAAATCCTTTACAGTTATTTTTTCTCCATTTTCAAGTGTAACTTCCCTTTCTCTAAAATCAGGATCAAGCCAGGCTAAATTAAAATAAGCCTTTAAATCTATTAAATCATTATCAGTGAATCTTTCACCCCTTAATTTTTTATCAAGCAATTCAGAATACCTTGGAAAAGTTCTTATAACTTTATCCCAGTTGGCGTCAAAAAATCT
>CBFGJR010000126.1:0-2464 GCA_965649145.1 Caldifarciminota bacterium
TATTTCTTTTTAAGTATTCTATTATTTTAAATTTTCCATTTATTTTAATAAAATATTTTTCAATAATATCTTTGGGTGTTTCAATAAATTTTTCAGGCGAATAAATTCCATCTTTAGCTTTTTCAATTATTTCACTATCAATGTCAGTGGCAAATATTTTGTAATTTTCAATTTTTTCTTCATTTAAAATTATGGCTAAGGAATAGGGTTCCTCTCCAGAAGCACATCCAGCACTCCATATATAAATTGTTTTTTTATCCCTGATCTCTGGTATTATTAATTTTCTTATCTCTTCAAAGGTATTTTTGTTTCTGAAAAAGTAGGATACATTTATTCCTACTTCATCTATAAATTTTTTCCTTTCTTCAAGATCACTTTCCAGTTTTTCTATATAATCAGAAAAATTTGAAAACCCGCTTTTCCTCATCCTTGCTTTTATTCTTCTTTCAAGGTAAGTATCTCTATAATAGGATAAATCTATTCCTGTTTTTTCAAGGATTATTTCCTTTATACTTTTTAAGTCAAACATTGATAGTTTTTCTGATAATTTCAACATTTCTTTTTACCACTTTGTTTTCAGTATCAATTTTCAAGATCTCCTCAAAATATTTAAGTGCATTTTCATATTTGCCCTCCTTTAAGTAAATATTTCCCATTTTAAATAAGGCTTCTGTGTTATGTTTATCAATTGATAAAACCTGGGTGTATAAATTTTTGCATTCTTCAAATTTACCCTTTTCATAATAAAAGTCAGCTAGAGAAAGTTTATACTTTACATTTGAAGGTAATAGTTTTATTGCATTTTTCAGAAATTCTTCCGCCTCTTTTATTTTTCCCAATGCTCTGTATGATAGCCCGAGACCGTAATTAACCTCAGGATTTTTTGGATCATAGCCTTTTATTATTGAAAGTATCTCTATAACCTGAAGGAACTTTTTTTCATTGTAAAGTTTCTGTGCAAGGAGAATATAGGGTGTTTTTAAGAAAGATTTTTCCTTCATTAATGATCTTATTATTTCCTCTGATTTTTCTTTCTCTCCCTTTTTTTCAAGATAAATTGCCTTATTTAGTAAAAATCTCTCATCATCAATTTTATTTTCTTCCAATTGTTTTACAATTTTCTCCGCTTCATTTAAGTTGTTAGTTTCAAGATAAATATAAAGTAAATTGTTAAGTATTTTTGGATTAATGGGGTCTAATTTGATCGCTTCCTTTAAATAAGAAATTGCTTTATCAAATTCCTTTTTATAAATAAAAAGAAGTCCTAAATAAAAATAACCTTCTGGTTTATGGGGAGCAAGTTCATTGACCCTTTTAAATTCTCTCTCAGCCTCTTCAAATAATCCTGTTTTCAAAAAAGCATAACCCAAGTTTATATGCTCAAGAATTTTTGTTTTTGAAACTTCTTCATCCTTTTCTTTCTTTTCTACTGTTTCTATAACTTCCTTTAAAAGAAGATTTTTGAAAGTTTCAGCAAGATCAAAAAGGTTTTCACCTGTTTCCTCTAAAATTTCTTTTACTGTTTTCTTTCCATCAATTAAATTAATAATTTTAGATTCTTTTTCATCTTTCGAATCATAGGTTTTATTCCTTAGAAGGCAAATTTCATTTAAAGAAGGGATAATATCTTCAATTTTTCTCCATTCATCAAAGGTTCTTGCAGATTCCAAAAGGAGATAGGAGGGATCAATAGAAACAATCGGTTTTTCCTTTGGAAATTCATCAGGTTCAAAGTTAAAATATCCGTCATTCCATGAGATAGCGTTGGTAACAAATTTTTTAATTTCCTCTTCATAAACTTTTTTAATTTCATTTTCCGGAACATTAAGTTCTAAAAGGGCACTCCCTATATTGGGTTTCCCTTTATCAAGAAGTAACTTCGCTTCTTTTAGCTTTTCTTCATTAATTATCCCCTTTGCTAAAAGAATTTCACCTATTTTTTCAGGTTTATTAACCATTTTTCCATAAATTACTATTCCCCCTTTAAAGTATAGTTCTAAAAAGTCTTCTCCGTTTGTTACTGATAATCTTCCTGTTTTTTTACCCATAACCATTAATTGAACAACATCGGAAAAAGGAACCTCTTTAAGAGAACCCCTCATGGATAGTCCTCAAAAATTCTTTCTTCGATTACCTCGATATCAAAAAATACTTTATTTTTTTTATTTGAAATTTCTTTTATGTTTATTTCAATCTCCTGTTTTTTTATTTCTTCTTCAATTTTTTTCTTTGTTTCTTTGAGATAATCTTCAAATTCTTTTAAGTCAAAGAATTCTCTATTCAGAATTTCCTCTTTTATGTTTTCTTCAATACTTAAGTTTTCCTTTTTTATTTTTTCATCCAAAATTTCTTCAAGTATTTTTCTATCGGGTTTTTTTAAAAATACATTTTTTGAAAACTCAAATAATTTTATGTATTCCTCTGGTAAATAAATTTCTTCAGGATTCTTCTTTATTCCTATTAA
>CBFGJR010000127.1:0-2446 GCA_965649145.1 Caldifarciminota bacterium
TGAGGAACTTTCAAAGGGAATGCCAGAAATAGGAAGAGAAATTTTTACAGAAAAAGGAGTAGGTAAGGTACAAGACATAAACATTTTTAAAAGGGAGTATAAGCTCACCTTTGAAGATGGTTCAGAGGAATGGGTTAAAATTGAAGAAAATTAAAAAGGAGGGAAAAATGAAACCAGAAATTAAAAATGAGTTGCCCGGGAAAAATGCAAAGAAATGGCTTGATAAGGATAAAAAATTCATTTCCCCTTCCTATACAAGAGTTTACCCCCTGGTTGTAGAAAGGGGGGAAGGGGTATGGGTCTATGATGTTGATGGAAATAGATTTTTGGATTTCAATGCTGGGGTTGCAGTTCTCACACTTGGACATTCCCATCCTGAGGTTATAGAAACAGCACTCATGCAGATGAAAAAACTTATCCACTACTCAGGAACAGATTTTTACTATTCTTCTGAGATTAACCTTGCTGAAAAACTTGCTGAAATTGCCCCAGGAGCCAAAAACAGGAAAATATTTTTTTCAAACTCAGGGGCAGAATCCATTGAGGCTGCAATTAAACTGGCAAGATACCATACGAATAGACCCTACATACTTGCCTTTTACGGTGGATTTCATGGAAGAACAATGGGAGCACTTTCTGCCACTGCAAGTAAAACAATACATAGAAAGAGATTCTTTACCCTATTCTATGGAACAGTACATGCACCTTATCCATACTGTTTCAGATGCCCCTTTAATCTCAAATATCCCGAATGCGACTTTGCCTGCATAAGTTTTATTGAAGAAAATATTTTTTCAAGACTTGTAGACCCTGAAGAAATCGCTGCTTTCATTATTGAACCAATTCAGGGAGAAGGTGGATATATTCCAGCTCCAGAGGGTTACTTTAAAGAACTAAAAAAGTTAATTGATAAATACGGGATTCTTTTAATAGTGGATGAGGTTCAAAGTGGTATGGGAAGAACAGGGAAATTTTTTGCCATAGAACATTACGATGTAATACCCGATATTATAACTCTCGCAAAAGGGATAGCTTCAGGTTTTCCCCTTGGAGCCTGTATTGCAAAAAGTGGTATAATGAACTGGCCTCCAGGAACTCATGCTTCAACTTTTGGTGGAAATCCTGTATCCTGTGAAGTCGCTTTAAAAGTTATAGAAAAACTTGAAAATGGCTTACTGGAACATGTAAGTTCTCTCGGAGAAAAAGTTTTAAAGGACCTTACAAAATGGAAAGAAAAATATGAAATTATCGGTGATGTAAGAGGAAAGGGTTTAATGATAGGACTTGAAATTGTAAGTGATAAAAAAACACTTAAAAAGGATAAGGCAAAAAGAGATAAAACAGTGGAAGAATGCTTTAAAAAGGGACTTTTGATTTTACCCTCAGGCGAAAATGCTATCAGAATTTGCCCGCCTTTGATAATAAAAGAAGAAGAACTATACACAGGAATTGAAATACTTGAAAGAGTTATAAAAGAAGTATCTTCTAAATAAAACATAGAAAAACTTCTAATAAAAGTAAAAAAATAGAACTTAAAATAAGAAATTTTCTTAAGTCTATTGAGAGAAGCTCTTTTTTATCCTGCAAAAAAACAAAATTACCACTTATTTCTTTAATCTCTGAGATCGAAGGCAAAGTTGGGGGATTTACCTCCAAAATAATTTCTCCCTTTTTACCTTTGAGATAATAAATCCCCCTTGATAGGGGTTTTAAAAAAATTTTTTTTCCCTCATAATCAAAAATTTTTTCTCCTTTGGAAGTATAAAGGGAATACTTATCCTCATCTAAATTTAAAACTAAAAAACTACTTTCAGGAACTGAAATTTTTTTTGAAACAAAAAAATTTATAACATCATAAAGAAGTTTAACAAAATCCGGATAATAAACAAAATTGGTATAATCTTCTTCTGGAAAAAAACCTGCTAAACATAGATTTTCAGAAAGAGAAAAAAGATTATAATTAAAGTCTTTTATCTTAAAATTTTTATTTCCTGAAATGACAAAAAAATTTTTGAAATATATTTTTTGATTTAAACTCGTGACACTATTTAACTTACCTTCCCAAATTATCCCTTTCTTTTTTATTAATAACTCAAACTCATCATTTATAGTGTCCGGAAAAATTATTAAATTTTTATTTTCTGATACAATTTTTTCAATAAGTTTTATATCTTTGATTCCTAATATAACAAAAATTTCGGTCTCACCCCTTTTTATTGCTTCAGAAAAACTATTTATGTATTTATTTTTACCAATAATTTTTAGTTTAACTCCTTTATTTTCTTCAGCATAAAAATATTTTTCATTATCACCTGTATAATCATCCTTTACATCAATTTTAATAAAAACTGGATTCCAATCTTCACTCAGATTAAATCTAAATAAATTATTCCCCTTTTTTATATTCAATTCCTCTATTAAAATCAGAACCCTTTCATGGTAAATT
>CBFGJR010000128.1:0-2391 GCA_965649145.1 Caldifarciminota bacterium
TTTAGCATATTCTTTAATATCATAAATATGGGCAGGACCTTTACCCATACCAAGCTTCATAAGTGTATCCACAAATGGTGCTTCTGTCATTGTCGCAAAATAACTTATTGAACCTATAATTGTGGCTAAAAAAGATGCAAAAACACCATTTCCACCAAGATATTGCCTGATTAAGTTTTCCGGTAATATCCTGCCAATTATTCCCACAAGGAAAACACCAAATAAAAGTAAGGGAAAAATAACCTTAACAAACCACCATGTTTCCCTTAACCAGCTTTCTATCCTATCTTTATCAAGAATTTTTAAAGTATATATAGCCAAAAATAACGTAAAAACTAACCATACCAGAACTTTATAAATATAAGTTCCACGCATCACAAGATAGTTTGGTAAAAGAAGTGATAAAAGTATAAGGAGAAGTAGAATTAATTCACGCTTTGAAATGATTGTAAGCTTTGGAACTTCTTCATGAGATTTTAAAATTTCCTGTCTTTCTTTAGCAAAAACAAAGCTCATAACCCACCCAACAACAAAGGCAACAAGAAGTGCGGCAACAATCCTTGACAAAACCATTTTGCTACCGAGGATGCTTCCGGTATAAACAAGGGCAAGGATATTGCTTGCAGGTGCAACCCACAGAACAATAAACGCAACACCTACTCCAGCACCTGTATAGTAAAGACCACTTGCCACAGGAATAACAGTGCAGGAACAGGCAGCAAGAAAAAAACTTGATATAACAGCCATTGGAAAGGATTTGATTTTACTTGCTTTCTCACCAAGATAAATCAAAATAGCCTCACGATTTATAAATGTAACCATTGCACCTGCCAAAAGAAATGCGGGAATAAGACAGGTCAACACATGGGATGCAATGTAATCTTTTAAAGCAAATAGTCCAGAAAATAATAGTTCTCCAATCATATCCTTTCTCCTTTTAAAATTTTTGCCTTATTCTTTATATTCTTTTCCGCAATTAAACCGGCAATTTCAATAATTTGAAAAATCCTTTTATCAGCAACTCTGTAATTAACCCTAACACCCTTTCTTAGAGACCTCAGTATCCCGGCATCCACAAGAATTTTCAAGTGCCTTGAAAGATTGGACTGTTCTAAACCAAGCTCAGCCACCAATTCACAATTACACTTCTCCCCACTACCAATACTTTCCACTATACGGATACGATTTGGATGACTAAGCGCCATAAAAATTGATGCTTTTAAATCTTCCATCCTCATTTTTATTGCCTCCTTTTTTATGTTCATATGAGCAATTAATCATAAAAAGTATTATAATGGAAAAAAATAAATTTTTCAAGTTTTAAAAATAACAAACTGGCATAACAACTTTTCTCTAAACTTTTATTTAGAAAACAGGAAGCAGGTTGTTTAAAAAGGTAATTTAAGTAACATATTTTTACACTAATTTTTTTTATACTTAATAACTACTCCAAATGGAGCTTCTTCTTTATTAACTGAAACCCATAAAACAGGTTGAGATGGAATATAATCGGGGAAAACCCCGCGTAGATCGGTAAAAAATATTATTGGATATCTTAAACCCTTTTCTCTTACATAATCAAAAACGCAACTAAAATTAGTTCCACCTCTTCCTTTTACCAAGACCTTATCATCCAGTTTTTCTGGATATCTTATTTCTCTTACTTCTTTAATTTCTGCATCGCTTTGAATCAAATGTATTTTATAACTTTCAAAGGCATTCAAAATACCGTTTATTTCACCAAAAAAGGATTTAAGCTCCTCCCTACTAATTGAACCAGAGGTATCTACTGCAATCACAAGCTCTATACTTTTACCACATCTGGATGGATAATATAGTTCCTGAACAAAATATCTCCTATTAGGTCTTAACCAGTTGACTTTCTGTCTTACATTACTTGTTATAAATCTTTTTAAAATAGATTTCCAATCAAGTTTTCCAGCACCAAATTCACTTATCCATTCTTCAAACCAACCAGGAAACTTACCTATAGGTCTATCACTTTGTTCGTTATATGCTGAAACTATCAACTTTTTCCATTTTTCTTCTATTTCCTTTATTTCTTCCTCTTTTAATTCAGAAGCAGAATAATGGTTATCAAAACGCTTCGCCTTTTTAATTTTTTCTTTCATCCTTCCTCCTAATTTTAAAGAGACTGAAAGCAAATAATAATACTCCTCTGCTGAAAGTTCATCAGGTAAGCGAAAATTCTCAGGCAAAAGCACGGGTAATCTCTTTGAATGTTCAAATCCTGCATTTTTAAGCCAGGAGTTTACTGCAAGGTCAGTTGCAACATTCCAGAGGTCTGGGTCTTTATTTTCGGCTCTTAAAAAATGACCAAGAGCTATATGTAAAACTTCATGTAAAATAACAAAAACATAATCAGAAATA
>CBFGJR010000129.1:0-2377 GCA_965649145.1 Caldifarciminota bacterium
TTTTCTTTTTTAACAATTACTTAAAAAACTTATATTCTGGTAAAACTTGTGAAGAACTATGTAAAATATAAAAAGGAGGATATTATGGTTTTCATAAAAATAATTATTTTTGGAATTTTAATAAAAGACACCCTAGATAAAAGCCCTTATCAAATAAGGGAAAAACTCTTAAATCTCTTTTCTATAAATGAAAAATCAGAGACAGAACTTGCATTCTCTATTATTCTGAAGAAGGATATTGAAAACTTTATTTATGTTACAGAAAAGGATATAGATTGTGGATTTATTTTTAAAAAATTGAGAATAAATTTTGATATAAAAATAAATCAACTTTCATACAACAAGACAGAATTAATCATAAATTCTGAAACAGAGGTATTTGGATGGTATGATAAGATTTTTCTTCCACCGACTTATTCAAAAAGAGAATCAAAAGGAATTATTGAAAGAAAAATTGTGAATTATCTGAAAGGAATAGAAAAATTTGATATTGAATATGAAAATGAATTTTCTTACCATATTTTTTCCCCACCATTTGACCAGAACATTGATATCATAAAAGCACCGGATGGTAAAAATCAGAATGAAACCACAATATCTATAAACAAAAATAAAATAGTTTGTGGCTGGAATGATTACAGGGGTTCACCTGGATATGTTACTGTTGGATGTACCTATTCCCACAATGGGGGTATTACATGGGGAGAGAACCTTTTTCCTGCGAGAGAACTTATGGCTGATTCCAATCAGGGTGACCCTGTTATAGATTTTGGAAATGGTGACACAGTATTTTTTGTTTTTATCAGTTTTAACAGGGGAAGCTTTACCGGAGACCTGGGATTCTGCAAATCTTTTGATGGGGGTAAAACATGGACAACACCTATAAATATAACAAATACCCCTTCTGACCTTGATGATAAACCCTGGATGAGTGTATATGGGGATACAATTTTTATTGCCTGGGATGTTTATGGTTCTGGCTATGGAGTTTATCTTATTAAATCCACTGATGGCGGGAATACTTTTTCCTCAAAAGTATTTTTAACTTCTAATGGAATAGCACCAATTCCAAGAAAAGGAAGAGGTGATACAGTATATGTTGTCTGGACTTATGATAACCCTCAAAACCCTTCCTATGATTATGGTATATGGTTAAAGAAATCACAAAATGGGGGGAATTCTTTTGGCTCAGAAATGCATGTTGCAGACTTTTACTATAATTCTATTCTTCCATGGAGAGATTATACTTTACCCTCCTTTGATGTAGATAGAAATAATGGTTACCTTTATGTAGTTTATCATTCCGCAGATCCTTCTCACACTAATTTTGATGTTTATTTTACAAGGTCAACAAATGGAGGGTTAAGTTTTTCTACTCCTCAGAGGCTTAATATAAATACACAGGGAAACCAATTTTTCCCATCAGTATCAGTAGATGATTCTGGATATGTTCATGTTATTTGGTATGACACAAGAAAAGGGATTGATAGTCTTGAATTATATTACAGGGTCTCAAAGAATTTTGGACAGGATTTTTTGAGTGAAATCAAGGTCACAGATAGGGCAAGAAAACCTTTTAGAGTAGATTTTATTGGAGATTATATAGAACTTTGTGCAAAAAATTATATAATTGGAACAGATTTCTGTCATTCTGATGTAAGTTATACTTCTGATGATATATGGTTTGCAAGGTTAAAAAGGGATAATATTCCTCCCTCAGTCACTCTTATTTTCCCGAATGGTGGCGAAACCTTCTATGCCCGTGATACAATTGATGTTAAATTTAATATCTATGACAACTCTGGAATTTCATTTATATATTTCTTATATTCCCTTGATGGAGGGAATTCTTTTATAAAGATTGATTCAATAAGCCATTTAGATACTTTGTACAAATGGATAATTCCTGATACAACTACAAACAGTGCTCTCTTCAGAGTTGAAGTGAGAGACTATGTTTGGAATTTTTCTTTTGATGAAAGTGATACTATATTTTCAATAATAAAGACAGATGTTAAGGAGAGATTTGTAGAGAAAAAGGAGGGTTCGACATTACCGACTATTATTTCAGACTTGAGGAAACATAATTCTGGTAAATTTTTAAATTTTGATTATTCAGGTAAGAAAAGGAACATAAATGGTTTAAAGAGTGGTATTTATTTCATAAAGATAAAAGGAAAGATTTATAAATATATTTATTTGAAAAACTTATAAAATATATTTCTCAGGTGGAAGAATTTTTAAAATTGTAAATATTGTTATGAAAGAAAAGGTGAAGGAAATAAGTGAAAAAAAGGGTAAGAAAAATGTTAAAAAGAAATCATAGGGAGAGGCAAGGGCTATAAATAAAATGAAAAAACTTATAAATCCAAAGGAA
>CBFGJR010000130.1:0-2369 GCA_965649145.1 Caldifarciminota bacterium
TAAACTCTTTAAAAATCTTTCAGAGGATGTTTTGAGGGAAATAGCACCATATATAAATTTTAGGGAGTATAAAAAGGGTAGGGTAATTTTTTTTGAAGGTGACACAGGAAGGGTCATGTATCTTGTTAAAAAAGGAAAGGTAGAGGTTTTTAAGAGAAATAATGATGGAGAGGAAGTTTTACTGGCAAGTTTTGGTCAGGGTGATTTTTTCGGTGAGATGGCTCTTATAGAAGAAAGTACAAGAAGTGCTACATGCAGGGCAGTTGAAGATTCTGAACTTTTAATTTTTTCCCATAGAGCTTTCCTTGACTTAATTGAAGAAAGACCAAAAGCAGCTGCAAAACTTATACTTGAAATTTCCAAAGTTTTATCAAGTAGATTGAGAAATTCTTAAATATAACCCCAGCCTTTCAATTTCTCCTCTATCTCCTTTCTTTCTTTATCTAAAAATTTATGTTCTTCAAAAATTAATTCCTTTTCCCATTTTATCCTTTTTAATTCCATTTTAGATAAATATTCTTCCTTTATAATCTCATCTATCACTTTTCCTTCAAATTCTTCCGGTACTGGAAGACTTGATAAAAATAAAAATGTGGGTGCAAGGTCTAAAAGTGTATAGTTCCCCCTTATCCAATAATTCTCCTTTAAAACCTTTCCCATTCCAAAAAATATACCCTTTGTTGAGTGAATACCGTTCAGTTTTTCATAGTCTTCTTTCTCCATTTCACTTATATATCCATTTAAAGAAGACCCTCCTTCAAAATTATCGGAATATAGAACTATAAGGTCTGGAAGTTTTTCAGAATATTTTCCTTTATAGAGTTCTTCCCTTAAGAAAACCCTCTGGAGAGGTTTTTCATTATTAATGCTAAATTCAATTAACTTATCTTTTATTTCCTTTCTTACTTTTTCATAATCCTCCAAACTTACAATTCCCTTTTCCTGTCTTCCTTTAAGATTTATAACGATTCCATCTACAGGAGGATAGAGTGGGAACCTGTAGGCTTTTGTTTTACTGAAATCAATATTAAATAATGAAGTTTCAGAGAAAGTATCAATTTTTGTTAAAATTTTCCTTAAATTTAAAGGTAATTTTTTAAAAACAATTTCCTGATAAGGGAACTTTCTCTTTAATTTTTTGTAAATTTCTTTAAAGGGCTCGTATATCATTCCTTTATTCTTCTCTATAAGAAATCCTTTTTCTTTTAAAAAGAAGTTGAGATTAAATTTTTTTAAAGGTCTTTTCCTTGAACCGTGGTCCGACATAATAAAAATAAGGGTATCTTCATCTAAAATTTTTAGAAATTCTCCTATTACTTCATCGGTTTTAATATAAACCTTTTCTATGTAATTATCTTTCTCATTTATGTATTTATAAAAGTTATGCTGGGCTCTATCAGGTGAACCTAAAACGATTATAAAGAAAAAGGGTTTATATTTTTTATAAAGGTAAATTCCTGCCCTTTTTCTTATTTCAAGTAACCTTATAAGTTCATCAAATACTTTTTTTTCTGAACCACCTTTAAAGATTGAGGTATCTTCTGTGAGGGGTTCTATTTCTTTTTTTAATTCAGGAGGATAGGCAAAAACTTCCCTTGTATCAGGTGTTGGAAAACCAGAAACTAAGAAATCCTTAATTTCCCAAGGAGGATATGTTATAGGGACTGTAATTGCCCCTACATTTAATCCTTTTTCGTTTAAGTAGTCAAAAAAAGTTATTCCCTTAAAAAATCCTGAATGAATTATTTCAGCTTCTCTCATTTCATAGAGTTTTATGTTTAAATTTCTGAAATCAAAAACACCGTGGGCACCTGGATTTTTTGATGTTAAAAAACTTGTCCAGGCACAGGCAGATATAGAGGGATAAGTGGATTCTATTTCACCGTAAAAACCCTTTTCAAAAAATTTTTTAAAGTTGGGTAATTTACCTTCCTTTACATATCTTTCAATCAGATCAAAGGAGCCACCGTCAATTCCTATTACAAAAATTTTCATTTTTTCTAAGTTAAGTTTTTATTATATATTATAATAATAAAAAAATGAAAAAGAGGATTTTATTTTTAACTGATATGCTCCCCTCTAAAAGTATAAGTGGGGCAAGGATGAGGAACTACTTTATATTGAAAAATCTCTCACCAAGTTTTGATATATATTTATTATCTTTAAAAAGAAAGGGAGAATTGGAAAAAGAATTAGAGGAAAAATTTTTAAAGGATTTAAAAAATTTTTCAAAAAAAATTTATATATATGAGTTCAAAAGAAATTTTTTTATTTTCCTTTTTAAATTTTTAAAATCCTTAATTTTTAAGAGACCCTATTTTGTTGAAAGATTATACTTTAAAAAATTACACAAAAAAATAAAGGAAATT
>CBFGJR010000131.1:0-2340 GCA_965649145.1 Caldifarciminota bacterium
TAAAAATAAGAGGAAAACTTAAAAATATAAATAGATGTGAAATTTTAGTAGGTAGTGAAAAAAATCTAAATATCAGGGAATTTTCACTTTTTGACTTAGAGGAATTAATCTTAAATAAAACCTATTCAGTTTTTTTAATTATTGAAGGTGAAAGCAGTTATCTTATAAGAACAACACCTGGAATAGATGTTAAAAAATACAATAACACTTTAAAACTTATTTTTGAAGAAAAGGTGAGTCTTGATATAAAGAAAATCTCTGAACCCTTAATTATTGAATATATGAAGTATAAATATGCGCCCATTCTATTTGAGGGTTCCCCCAAAAAAGAATTAACCTCACTTTTTGAAATTAAAAATGAGGGCACAAATTTTATTTATATGGATGTTAAAGAAAATATGCTTTATATGTACATTTATTCGGAGGAAAAAGAAAACATAAAAATTCTTTTTAAAGAGAAACCCCTGGATGCTTTTATTTTTGACTTGAAGGGTAAAAAGAAGTTGGATAAAGTTCAAATTAAAGACAGATGGCTAATAATCCCGCCTCAGAAGGGAATTATCTGTATCGGAGTTGATATAAAAACTTTCCCCTTCTCTATATTTTAATGATAAAGGATTCAATTCTAATTTTTTATATGAATTTTTTAATGTCACTTGGTCCAAGAGTGCCGGGAACCTATTCTCATGAGAATTTAAGAAAATTTCTTTTAAAGGAATTTGAAAAAATGGGTTTTAAATCCGAGATTGATTCCTTTTCCGAGGATGGCTATAAATTTTTTAATTTGATATTTAAAAAGGGAAAAGAAAATTTCATACTTCTTGGAACCCACTATGATACAAAGCAGGGTATAGAGGGTGCAAATGATTCAGGTTCAGGTGTTCTTTTACTTTTATATTTAGCAAATTTACTTAAAAAAACTGATAAAAATTTCCTTTTTGTTTTTTTTGATGGAGAAGATTTTGGCGATGATGCACCCCTTTATGGCTCAAAACACTTTGCGAAAACAAAAGATTATGATATCAAGTGGGGCATCATCTTTGATATGATCGGTGATAAAAACCTTGAAATTTTTATGGAAGGTTATTCCTATGAATTAGCACCTGATTTAACCTTTAAAATTTTTAACTTTGCAGAAAAAAAGAAAAAGGATTTTATGTTTAAAAAAGTGAAATATTATATAATTGATGACCATTTACCCCTTTTAAAAAAAGGAAAGAGAGTTATTCTTTTAATTGATTTTGACTACCCTTACTGGCATACCGAAGAGGACACATGGGATAAAATCAGCACAGATAATATCAAAAAAATTGGTGAATTTTTTTTAGAATACCTGGAGGAAAAGAGATAAAAGACAAAAAACTTGAAATCAGGAATTTTAAAACAGTATAAATAAACATGGAAATAATATCACTTTTTTTTTCAATAATTTTAAAAGGTGAAATTTTTTTAAAAGACTCTATACCCTTAAAGGTATATAGAGTTACAGTTTATGAGCTTGATTCATCCCTTACTGTTATTGATTCATTTTCCACTTTAACCGATTCAGAGGGAAAATTTTTATTCAAAAATGATAAAAAGGGGATATATGTTATCAAAGTTAATTATCAGGGCATAAGATACAGAACTGACCCTTTATTAGAGAACAAGGATAAAATAAGGTTAAGCGTGTATGACACTGTCACGAATTATGAGAAAATGATTTTACAGAGAGCACATATTGCCTTTGTTCCATCACCTGGATTAATCCAGGTAATTGAAGTATACAATTTCTTTAACACAGATAATAAAACTGTTAAAAAGGAATTTAAAATACCTATTAGTCCAAATGCCTCGCATATTTTTTCCCCGCAGGGAGTTCTTCCCTTTGAATTAAAATTGGCTGAAAATTCCTTTATCTATAAGGAAGGATTCAAGCCCGGTTTAAAAACAATATCTTTACTTTATCACATCCCTTTTGACAAAATTAAATTTGAAGGAAAAATTCCTTTTACAACAAATGAATTTCTTGTTATGATACCCAAGGAATTTGAATTGAAAACAAAGAGAAGTTTTGAAAAAGAGGATTTACATACACCCCAGGGTAACTTTTATGTTTATTCTTTTAAAAATATAAAAAGTGATGAGATTTTATCTTTTGAAATTAAAGTTAAAAAAGGTAAAATATTAAAGGATTTTATTCCACCTCTTTTTTTATTAATTCTTTTTCTAATATTTTTGTTTATCATTAGAAAAAAATGGAAGAAAAGGGAAGTTACCTCAGAGTAATTAATTTAAAAAAGTTATTTAGAAGAAATTATGTTTTAAAAAATATTAATTTTGAAATAAGAGAAAAGGGTC
>CBFGJR010000132.1:0-16578 GCA_965649145.1 Caldifarciminota bacterium
TTTAATTTATTTTCTAATTCTAATGTCAGAACCGATTGTATCAAAAAATTCCCTTATTAATTTTAAATTTTCATCATTTCTTATTCTATCAGAAAATTCAAGGAAATATATAAGCAAAATTCCAAAAAACAAAGACAGAAATAATCCACCAAGTAAAAGGATGGTCCTTTTTGGTTTCTTTTCATACTTTGAATACCCTGGTTTTGACACTATGCTAAAAAATGGAATACCTTTTGAAGCTTCAATTTTGGTTTTTTCAAGTTCGTTCAAAAGATTCTGATATACTTCAGAGAGGGCTTCAATTTTCCTCCAGAGTCTCATTAATTTTACACTTACTTCTGGGACTGATTTGAGTGAAAGTCCGAACCCGGCTCCGAATCCCTTCTTATTCTCCCCCTTTTCTATTTTTTCTATTTCTTTTTTAAGTTCATGGTATTTCTTTTTGGCTCTTTTAACTTCAATGTTGTTAGTGTCCTTTATTACTGACAGGACTGTTTTGTAATCAATTTCAGCCTCAATTTCCTCTTTTTTCAGTTCCGCATATCTTGGAAAAATACTTTTAAACTCATCTTCAATACTATGCACACCGTATTTTAATTTCATTATTTTGAAGGTATCCTCAACTGCCTTTAATTCACTTTCAGTAGCCTTAAATCTTTCCCTCATTAAATTTTCTCTTTTTTCATAAAATTGATTATGAATTCTTTTAACAAAATTTTCAAGATTTTCTAATATTTCATTTAAAACTTTAACTCCCGTTTCAGGATGCTTATAAATAAAGGTGATATTTACCATTCCATATTCATCTACCTTCACATTATAATACTTATTAAACTTTTTAATTGCTTCTTCTATATCTTTTGCTTTAAAAGTATCAATAAGATCAAGTTTAATAATCATTGGAACTATTACTTCTCCTTTTTGGGCAAGAGAAGATAAGATATCGGAGGGAGTTATGAATGTACCAAAACTTATAGGTATGTTTTCAAGCAATTTTAAATATTCAGAAGGCAAGGTTTGACCCATTGGTTCTACTTCTACTTGGTAGGGCATTAGTGTTGTACTAATAATATATTTTCTTGGTATAAAGAAAGAGATAGTTACGACAATTATAGAAGAAGTTATAAAGAATATGTAAAAAACTTTTCTCCATTTTAAAAAAATTTCAAACATTACTTTGAATCCCATGGTATTATCACTATATCTCCATCTTCAAGGTAAGGATTCTGTGATAGGTCCCCTGTTTTAAAATATTTATCCATTTGAAGAGTAAAAGTTGAGTTATTTCTTTTCAAAAAAACGAGTTTAATTTCTTCATCAATACCTGATTCTTTTAAAAGTTCTGAGACTCTTTTTAAACCCTCAATATGATAAACTCCCCTTTTACCCTTTTCTCCTACTAAATGAACTTCAATTGGAGCAATTTCAGCAAGAAAAATTCTTACCTCTGTTCCTTCAAATTTTTCCTTAAGATTTTTATTTATTTCCTCTTCCACTTCCTTTAATGATTTACCAGCGACTTTAAAGAAACCAAGATTAGGACCACTTATTTCTGTTAAAGGTAAGGAGGATAAAGGTAAGGAGGATATTTTTAAGGAAGTGGGTGTTGTGATTATCCATATTTCACCTGTACTTGTTACCTGCTGAATATAGACCTGGTTATAAGTTCCAAAAAAAACAATATTTAAGATATCTCCCTTTCTTATCTTGTAGTCTTCCGCAATCATATAAGCTTTTGAACCTGAAATATAGGGGATAAACTTAGAAGGGACTTCATAATATATAATTTTCTGAGTTTCGGATTGGATTTGCATCAAAAGGAAAAATAAAATCATCAATTGATTTTACGAATATTTTTTTATTAAAATCAAAAAAATGAAAAATATTCCGGATCCTTTAATTTTTAAAAATAATTATCTTTTAATTCTTGACCAAAGAAAGCTTCCTCAGAAGGAAACCTATTTTGAAGCAAGAAGTTATTCTGATGTTAAAAGGGCAATTAAAGAAATGATTTTAAGAGGTGCTCCTTTAATTGGTATTGCAGGTGCCTATGGAATTTTACTTGGGCTCAAAAGGAATTTCAAAATGGAAAATTTTTATAAAATGAAAGAAGAACTCCTTTCTTTAAGAAAAACATCCTATAATTTAAATTTTATAATTTTACTTTTAGAGGAATTAATTAAGAAAGGAGCTGGTTACCAGGACCTTTTAAAAAAGGTAGAAAAAATTTTTGATGAAGAAAAAGAAAGGTGTGAAAGAATAGGAGAAAATGGGTATAAGATATTTAAAAGTAATGGATACAAAAGAATTTTAACTCACTGTAATACAGGGAAACTTGCCACAGGTGGGATTGGGACAGCTCTTGGTGTTATATATAAATCACGAAAAAATATTGAACATGTATATGTAACAGAGACAAGACCTTATTTACAAGGAGCAAGATTAACTTCTTATGAACTATATAAAAATAAAATTCCCTTTACAATTATAATTGACAGTATGGCATCTTTTCTGATGTTAAAAGGTGAAATTGACGCTGTTATAGTTGGGGCTGATAGAATCACAGAAGATGGTTACCTTGCAAATAAGATTGGGACTCTTTCACTTGCAACTTCAGCAAGAGAATATGGGATTCCCTTTTATGTTGCGGCTCCGGTTTCTACAATTGATTTCAAATTGAAAGGTATGCAAAATATTCCAATAGAGATAAGAAGTGGGGAGGAAGTAAGAGGTTGGGGAAAAACAAAATGGGTACCTGGAGATTATAAAATTCTTTATTATTCATTTGATTTAACTCCTCCTCATTTGGTAAAATATATAATTACAGACCGCGGGAATTTTAAACCTGATGAAATAAGAATGGTTCAATTCCAACAAAAAAAGGAGGACTTTCTTAATGCCAAATAAGCATTATGCTTTTGTACTTATAAAGGTTCAACCTGGAAAGGTTCCCTCTGTTGCCCAGAAACTTTATAATATAAATGAAGTCAGGGAAATTTTTATGGTTACAGGTCCTTTTGATGTTCTTGCGATTATTGAAACCGATAACTATGAAAGGCTTGGTGATATACTTGCAGAAGAAATTCAAAAAATTCCAGGGATAGAAAAAACCCAGACTCTTATGGCTTTCAGAACATATAAATATTTAGAAAGATGAAAAAAATATTTTTTTTAATTTTTTTTCCGTTTTTTTACCTTAATGCTACAATAACAAGTTTCATAGTTACTCCTTCTAATTTTACAGTCGGTGATATTGTGACTGTTTCAGTGACAGCTGATCAGGATGGTCCGATTTCATTTTTTGTTGCAAATAGCAATAATTTAATCTCACCAAATACTGGAAACGTAGTAGGTGGAGTTTATCAGGGTCAGCATAGAATTTTTAAAGCAGGCAAGGATTCAGTTTATGTGGCAGGGACACCTGGTAATGCTTATAGTAATTCTTTTCTTGCGAATCCGAAACCTCCGAGTAGAATTTTAATCCTATTCAATACACAGAGTCATCTCCCTGGTGATAGTATAAATAAGGGAAGAGGTTCAATCAATTTGCCAATTTTTCCAGTTGCGCAGGATGTTAATTTCGATATTAAACTTACAGATATGTATTACAATGAAAGTGCTTATTCTGATACTTTAACTATTAATCTTTTTACAGATGACCCTCATGCAACTATTCCAAATACAATTTCTTTCTTACCGGGTGAAACTTCAAAAACTTTTTCAGTAGTTTTTAGGAGAGCCACGATACCTTACCAGTTTACACCTTCTGATCGAAGAACTTTAAGTGGTATTCCGATAAATACCAATTTTAAAGGAGATACAGTTAGGTTTAACATAAATTCTCCTTATTTTCATGTTCAGGCTGGTAATTATTCAAAGCTTTTAATACTTGAAAACTGGGATTCATCGGGAGTAAGAATAAGTGAACAATTTGATCCTGGGAATTCAAATTCAGGTAAGATTCAGAAACTTAAACCTCATCCTTCCGGATCAAATTTCTGGCTTGAAGCACTGGCCTGTGATTATTACTATAACAGGGTAGAGGGCAACAATCTTCAGGTTACTTTAGAATTTGAAACACCTCTTCCACAGGGTAGTTCTGTAACCCCTAATATTGTTAATTTAAATGATGGAAGGGATACTTTTACTCTAAATATTTCTACTTCTGGGATTTATTCTTGCTATTTGAATGAGAGCGGGAACAGTATTCAAAGTGGTAGAGAGTTGCTTGACATTAGAGGGAGTTTTTATAATATTACAGTGGATCCTGATACAATTCTTGCATGTACACAACTTTTCAGGCTTATTGTGAGGTATTATGATGCTTCTGGTAATCAAACAAATTCCAATCACAAAATATTTTTAACCCCTGTTTTATCCTCAAATTTGAACCAGCGAGCCTCTGGTTTTCTTTCCGATTCAGAAGTCCAGTTAAATCAGGGAATTGTGGATATTTATCTTAGATATTGTATACAAACTTCAAATGAAGTAATAAAGATAAAAGTGACTGATGAAATTGGAACAGCACCCTTTTATTCAGAACCAATATATGTTAATAGTTTCTCATCTAAGGGTGATACTTTCATAGTATATCCAAACCCTTTTGGTAATGTTCAGTATGGAGGAGTTAAATATGATAGGATCCAAATAGAATTTTTCCTTCCAGAGCCTTCAGATGTTGAAGTTTTTATTTATGATCCATTCGGTCACCCGGTGAGAAAATTTAATCTTTTGACACTTTCATCTGGAAGACATGTTATAACCTGGGATGGAAAAAGTGAGTCAGGTAAAAAGGTTTCAAGTGGTGCTTATGTTTTAATTCTGAATGCTGTGAAGGGAGCAAGGACAGTTTATAAAAAAAGAAAAACAATTTCTGTGATATGGTGATAATAAAAATCTTAAATTTACTTATTATTGGAACCTGGGGAGTCCCTGGTTCCTTTATGCTCCACGCTCCAACAGCAAGAATTTTTTCCCTTGGGTCTTCCTACACTTCGCTCACAGGTGACCCTGCTTCAATTTATTACAATCCTGCAGGTATTGCTGAATCAAATCCACAGGAAATTCAATTTTCACAGAGTCCTTTGCCGCTCGGAGGTCAGTATGGTTGGATTTCTTATGTAAGACCTACTTTAAGGATAGGAAATTTTGGTGCTTCTATTTTATTTATGAATTCTGCCAAAACAAAGATTACAGACCCTCAAGGTCAAGAGGTAGGCAATTTTACCCATTTTGAATCTGCCTTCTATTTTACTTATGCAAGAGAATTCTCAAAATATTTTGATGTTGGTTTATCATATAAATTACTTTATAAAACAGTTTCGCGGTACTCATCCATAGGACATTCTTTTGATGTTGGATTTATAATTCTTCCTGAAAATGTTTATAAAATAGGTCTTTCTTTTGTTAATGCACTTAATGTTCCTTACAAACTTATTGAGGAATCTGAGAAAATCCCTTTAACAATAAGAGCCGGATTATCATCGAGTCTATTTGAAGGAAAGCTAAATTTGCTTTTAGATTTTTTCTCTATTACTGGTTGGAATGAGAACTTTTATTCTTTTGGAGCAGAGTATTATCCTGTAGATCTATTTTCTGTAAGAATAGGTGTATCCAAGTATAATTTTACAGCAGGTTCGGGGTTTTTTCTTAAATTACCTGGTAAAAAAATAGGTATTGATTTCGGCGGTGCTTACCAATATGAGAGCAACGGTTTATTTCCCTTAACAGGATTTATAACCTTATGGTTTCAATTTGCAGGTTTTAGAGTGGAAGTTTTACCTAATGTCAGGGTATTTTCTCCAAGGTCAAGGGAGAATAATATTCTAAGAATAGACCTTTTTACACAAACAAGACATGAAATTGAAAAATGGCAATTTGTTATTAAAGATTCTAAGGGAGAAATAAAGAGAATTTATAAGGATTTTGGAGATGCTCCAAAGGAACTCTTATGGGATGGAAGAGATGACCTTGGAAATCTTGTAAGTGATGGTTCCTATCATTATGAGTTCAGAGTTGTTCAAAAGGATGGAAGTGTTTTAACTGATTTAGGATTTCTTGCTGATGTGAAAACCTTAGGTCCAAAAGGTGAAATTTTTTACAGGGAAAAGGGTAAAACTCCGGTAGAAAAAGAAGAAATTGAACAAAAAGAAGGAATTGAACAAAAATGATTAATATAATATTGAAATTTATATTTATAGGTGTTTTATTTTCTCCCCAAGAAATTATGTTAATTGAGAATGCTGAAATACTTTTTCATGAAAATCAGTACCAGGATGCTATTCAATTGTATGAAAAGCTTCTTAAAACAAATTTAGGGAAAGAGATGAAAAGAGAGATTCTTTATAGAATTGGTGAATGCTATTTCAATCTTGGAGAATATCAGAAATCTTTGAGTATATTTGAGAAATTAGAAGAAGAGTCTTATAAGACCTATATTTATCCCGAGGTATTATATGCTCTTGGGATTGTTCATCTTGCTTTAGGACATTATGATAAGGCAAAATTTTATCTTATAGAGAAAATAAAAGAGTTTCCTTCTTATGTTTCAGATATAAGGGTTAATGAGGGTCAGGGTATTTATTATTTTACTCAGGAAATTTATGAAAGTGGTTATGAAAAATTAAAGAATGCAATAAGTGGAGTGGGAATTTTCTATAAGGGAATGACACTTGCGAGATTGGGAAGACCTGTAGATGCTCTTAAAGAATTTAAGAAAATTCAGATTTTATATCCCTTTACTCCCCTTTCAGAATATGCTGCATATGTTTCAGGAGAAGCAATGTTTATAAACAATGATTTTACCGGTGCTCTAAACCTTTACCAGCAATTTGTTGAATCATACGGAATTTCACCTCTTGTAGATTATGCAAAATATAAAATAGGAGTCTCTCTTCTTCATTTAGGTAAAAGGGCGCAAGCTCTTACCTATTTTAATTCTCTCCTTGGACACTCTGACGAATTTCTTGTGGCTCACTCATATTTAATGGGTGGTGTTACTTTAAGAGAAATGGGAGATTATGAAAAGGCGATCAAGTATCTTTTAAAGGCAGCTTTTGATTTTCCTCGGGTTGGTTCATCTCCTCTTGCACATATGGAACTTGGAAAAACTTACTTATTGACAGGTAATAAGGAACAGGCGTTAATAACCTTTAAACAACTATCAAATACCTATATGACAGGTGAGTTTTCAGGAATAGGAGATTATTTAACTGCCAGTATTCTATATAAGGATGGAAGAATACTTGAGGCACAGTTTCAGCTTGAGAATTTAATTAAATATTATCCAAAGTCATACATTTTACCTGCTGCATATGTTCTTTTATTGAAATGTATGATTGATTCAAGAGAAACAAAAGAGGCAATAGTAAGGGGAGAAGAATTTTTAAAAAGTGATATTTATAAACTTGATGGAATAGATAATAGTTATGCTGAAAAATGGGTAGCAAGGCTAAAACTGATGCTGGCTGAAGCTTACTATGAAGAAAAGGATCTTGAAAGGGCAACAAAATATTATGAGGAATTAATTGAGAGTGGAGACCCTGATATTATGGCAGAAGTTTTTAATGGTCTTGGCTGGTGTTATCTTGAAAGTCAGAGATATGATGGTGCAATCCAAAAATTTGATGTTGTGATATCTTCCTATCAAAAAGATACACTTGCACTTACTTCCTCCCTTTTTGGTAAAGCAGTTGCAATTTATAATTCCTGTGCTCTGCTGCAGGATCAGGCGCAGAGAGAGGAGAGATTTAAAAGTGCGGCATTTACCTTTAAAGATATTGTCAGGTTTTATCCTTCATCTCCTCTTGCACCAGCAGCTTTATTCTATTCAGGTGATGCTTTCGCAAAATCTAATCTTTATGGAAATGCAGTTCAGGAATGGGAAGCAGTTCTTTCTGAGTACCCTGGTACAAAATATGCTGGGTATGCAGCCTACTGGCTTGGTGATACTTATTTCAGAGCAGGAGAGTTTGAAAAAGCAGTATCTTATTTTAGGATACTGCTTGAACAGTATCCTGAAAATGATCTCTTAAAGGAGGGTTATTTAAGGCTTGCTTCAACCTATTACACAATGAAGGATTATGATAATGCAAGGGATATATTAAAAAAGTTTCTTTCAATTTATCCTGAAGATTCCCTTGTAAAAGATGCAAAATCTCTTTTAGAGCAGGTTTATTATTTTAAATCAGAGAAAGAACCTGAAAGACTTGAGGATTATGCAAAGGAATTTCCAGAAAGTGAACTCCTTGCACAAAGACTTTATAATGAAGCAGTGACCCTTTACAATGATAAAAAATATGAGGAGGCAATTGAAAAGGCAAAGAGCGTTATACTATTATTCCCCTCATCCAGCAATGCTGCGGAAGCTCAGAAAATTGTTATTGCTTCTTACGGTGCATTAAATAATTTTAAAGCAATGTCAGAGGAAGCTGAGAAATTTGTTCAGTATTTCCCTGAACATGAAGAGGTTCCAATGATGTTAAAGGTTGAAGCACAGGGTCTTATCCAAGATGAAGATTATGTAAAAGCTAATGAAGTGCTTGATAGATTATTAAAGAATTATTCTTCTTCACCTGCTGCAAGGGAAGGAGTTATTTTAAAAGCGGAAGTTTTGTTAAATCTTGGAAAACTAAGAGAGGGTATTAAAACCCTTGAGGAGATTTCTCCAACTGAGGAATATGCAACAAGATATTATTATCTTTTAGGAGAGGCTTATAATAAACTCGGTCAGACGGATAAAGCTATAAGTTATTATTTATCACTTTTGAAATATGGGGATATAGATGATATTTATAGAATAAAAGGTTTATATACTTTGGCAAGTCTATATCAGATAAAAGGTGATTTAAAAAATGCAGCACAGATTTATGAAGCGATAGCACAGGTAACAAATGACCCAGCTATAAAAGAGGATGTTTTATCAAGGGCAAAACTTTTAAAAAAACAATGAGTTCAATTCTCTTTAAGAAAGAATTAATTTTAAAATGATACTTGGACAACCTATATTAAAATTAGCTCTAAACCCCTTTATGTTGGCTTTGGAAATTCCCTCACTGATTGCCCTATGGGCAATAATTGATAGATTACTCGCATACAGTAGACTTTCAGAGAAAGAGGAGCAGAAATTTATAGACAGGACTAAAATGCTTATAGAGAAAGGGAGGCTTGAAGAATTGAAAGCTTTCAGTTCAGCTATTAATAGACCATTTGCAAAGTTAGTTAATCTTCTTGCAGAGAATATTTATTATCCTAAAGAAGTTCTTGAGTCCGTTTTAGAAAGTGCCTTGATGCTTACAAAACTTGAACTTTCAAAAAAACTTAATATTCTTGGGACAATAAGTTACATTGCTCCTCTTCTTGGACTGCTTGGGACTGTGGTAGGGATAATTCAGGCATTTTATTCAGTAGCTAAGATGGGTGCAACTCTCGGACCTGAAGCTATGATGGAGGGTGTTGCTATTGCTCTTTTGACAACAGCACTTGGAATTATTATTGCAGTTCCCTGTGCAGTAATGTATAATTATTTTAGAAATAGAATTGAACATCTAATGGCAAGGATTGAAGTAGCTGCTGAAGAAATCATGAATTTTATGATTTATGTAAAAGAACAAAAAGAAAAAGTTTCATGAAAAAGAAAAAGGAGTTTTTAAGAAAAGATGATTTTGAACTGGATCTAACACCTGCCATAAATGTTGCTTTAATTTTAGTTTTGATCTTTATAACAGGAGCTGTTACAATATTTCAAACATGGCTTACTGTATCTTCACCAAAATTGAAAAAAGCTCCCAATGTCCAGGAGCAATCCTCGACAGAATTTAAAGTAAATATTCACCTATCAGCTGATGGAAGTATTTTGTTGAATGAAGAGCCTGTAAGTGTTAATAAACTGGATTCTCTGCTTCCATTTCTGCTTATTAGGAGCGCAACAGGGCTTGTTCTTGTGAGTGCGGATTCACAGGTGGAACATGGAAAAGTGGTAGAAATTATTGATCTTGCCAAACAAAATGGAGCAAAAGAGGTTGCTTTATTAAAAAGGACAAGATAAATGGATCAAAAAGAAAACCAATTTGCCCGAATTAATGTTACTCCTTTGTGTGATATTTCCTTTACACTATTATTAACTCTTATGATTGCAACTACATACCTTGCTGTAAAACAGGCTCCTTTCCGGGTAATATTGCCTGATGTGGAGACTGTTGAACCAAGAGGTGCAGATGTGGTTACCCTTGATATTGATGAAAAAGGAGAAAAAATTGCAATTAATGGTGATATGGTTTTCTGGAGTAATTATATAAAAATTTTAAAAGAGGAGGCGTTAAAAGACCCTTATAAACTTCTATTGATAAGAGCTGATAAAAGCACTCCCCATGGGGTTGTTATGAGAGTTTTATCGGAGATTAAAAAATTAAATGCTGAACTTACTCTGGAGGACAAAGAAGGATTTAATAAAATTGCATTTGGAACAAGAAAGAAAAAATGAAAACAACCACTTCAAAGGCATATAAGTATATCTACAAAACTCCAAGATATTCGGACCATATTGGGTTAATAACTTCAATAATAATACACATACTCATATTTATACTTTTAATGTTAAGGCAAGAGATATACTCTGAAAGAGCTTCTCTTTCTGTTACTTTAATAGAGGAAGCAAAAAAGAAAGAGTTAGAAAAAAAAGAAGTTCAAAAGGAAGAGAGGAAACCCGGACCAGAAGTAAGGCATAAACCTAATTTATTTGCAGCAATTCAACATACAATAGAGAAACCGCCTCCTCTTCCAAATATAAATATAAAACAAAGAATCGAAACTCCTAAAATTGAAATTTCAAGGAATTTACCAATTGAGCCGGGTCCTGTTGTTCCTCTCAAGAATATAGAGATAAAATCAGTAACAGAGGAAATAGGGCCACAAGCAAAAATAGATTTGAAATCTCTTCAAGCAGAGGAAACAGGAATTGGTTCTGAAATAGTAGTTGGACAGGGTGTGGCAACATCAGAGATATTAAAAAGACCAGCATATAAACCCACAGTTGATATATCAAAACAGGTTGCTGAAAGTGGTCTTGGTGCAGGTGGAGTAGCTCAGTGGGGTCCTGGCGGAGGAAGTGGTGGATATGGAAGTGGAAGGGTAGAGTTAAAGGTTAAAACAGAAGAACCACCCCCACCTCAACCGGTGACCTCTCCGTCAGTTTCTTTTAGACCCGAAACAAAGAAGAAAGAAAAAAAGATAGAAGTTGAAATTTCGGGCTCAATATCTGGTAGGAAAATTTTGAATAAAATTATCCCCCAGTATCCTTCATGGGCTGCTGAAAGAGGTGTTCAGGCTGTTATTACCATAAAGGTTGAGGTAGAACCTGATGGCACTGTTAGAAGGAATGTTCTTGTTATGGGGACAAGTGGTTATCCCAACTGGGATAATATTGTTAAAGAAGCAGTTCTTTCCTGGAAATTTGAGGCATTACAGGAGAAGGTTATTCAATCAGGTTACATAACTTTTAGGTTTGTTCTTGAATAAAAGAATATGAAAAGTTTTATTAAATTTTTATTTTTATTAATCTTTTTAAATGTTTATGGTCAGGAGAGCCAATCTCCTCAGCAGGAATTTGAAATAAAAGGGAAATTTAAAGGAAAAATCAATGAAAGGAAACCTTTATGGAAACTTACTTTTAATCTTTTTGATGCAGCATATGAGCCTTTTGAAAATAAAGGTTATATTTTTGATGATAGATTTGGAAAAGGAATAATAAAACCTCCTTTACCTTCTCTTGCTTCGGAAGAATTAAGAAAACCCTGGCTCCAAAGTATAGTTCAGGGAGAAGTTGGAATATTTTATCCCTTTTATGGAAGGGATGTAAAAACCTGGAAACTCACTTTACTTGATGCAAAGGGAAATATCTTTAGAGTATATTCAGGAGAAGATGAGCCACCTTCAAAGATCAGATGGGATGGTAGAAATGAAAAAGGAGAAATTTTAGATGTGAGTCTTTTATATTTTTATACTGCTGAAGTTCAGGATGAGGCGGGTAATATAGTAAAAACACCTGAGAAACCTATTAAACTTTCAGGTATTCTCTGGCAAGATGGTGTTAACTGGATAATATCAATTGATGGAAACGAAGTTTTTGAAAAAAATACGAGTAAAATAAGAAATTATAATCTCCTAGATGAGGCAAGAACTATCATTAAGGATAAAGCAAAGGTTAAGGTAGAGGTCATAGTTTATGGTCAGGATCCTGAACTGACAAGAAAAAGGTTTGAAACACTCATAAATGATTTAAGAGAAAATTTGAGAATACCAAAAGGAAAAGTTATTTACATGGAAGGATATTTTAAAAGAACAGGTTACGAAACTTCAAGAATAGATTTTATTATACTCTGATTAATTATATATTTTTTAAAAGTATAAAACCAC
Source organism: Caldifarciminota bacterium (assembly GCA_965649145.1). Taxonomy (GTDB): domain Bacteria; phylum Hydrothermota; class Hydrothermia; order Hydrothermales; family JAJRUZ01; genus JBCNVI01. The sequence goes on from CBFGJR010000132.1 coordinate 12,412, forward strand.
CTATTAAAAGTAAAATAAAAATTACAGTAAGTAAGTTGAAGAACCTATCTATAAAATTTTTTATCCCTTCGCCGAAAATTTTTAAAAGTGTTGCAATAATAAAGAATCTTAGACTTCTTGATAAAAGGGATGCTAAAAAGAATATAAAAATGTTTATTTTAAATACACCTGCTGAAACTGTAAAAACTTTATAGGGTATTGGCGTGAAACCTGCTGTAAAAATTGCAAAGAAGGAGTTCTTATGATATAAAATACTAACCCGTTCAAAGGCTTCAACTGAAAAAATATAAGTAAAAAAGAAATCTTTTGTTAATTCCCATAAGCCGTATCCAATAGAATAACCAATCAATCCTCCTGTGACAGAGCAAATTGAACATAAAAAAGCAAAAAAGAGGGCTTTGGTTCTGTTTCCAAGGCACAAAGCCATAAGGAGAGGATCTGGCGGAACAGGAAAAAAAATTGCTTCTATTGATGAAAAAAAACACAAAGCAGCTGGACCACTTTTTCTATTAGCCCAACTTAATACCCAGTTATATAATTTTCTTAATATTTTGAACATTTTAAAAATGGAATTATATCTTATATAGTGAATTTTTTTAAAATAAAAGTTATAATATTTTCTAAATGAAAAGTGAATATATAAAAGTTTATGGTGCAAGGGAACATAATCTAAAAAATATAAATGTTTTTATTCCTAAAAATAAACTCGTTGTAATTACCGGAATATCAGGTTCAGGGAAATCCTCTCTTGCCTTAGATACCTTATATGCAGAAGGACAGAGAAGATACCTTGAATCTCTTTCTTCCTATGCAAGACAGTTTATAGGTAAAATTGAAAAACCCAATGTGGAACTTATAGAGGGTCTCTCACCAGCTATTGCAATAGAGCAGAGAAAGGTTCAGAAAAACCCAAGGTCAACAGTAGCAACAGTCACAGAAATATATGATTATTTAAGGCTTCTATTTGCAAGAATAGGAGTTCCTTATTGCCCTGAATGTGGAATAAAACTCTCTAAAAGCACAGTTGATGAGATAGTTGATGTTCTTTTAAAAAGAAATTCTCAAAAAGTACTTATACTTGCTCCTCTTGTCAAGGGAAGAAAAGGCGAGTATAAGAGTTTGTTTGAAAGGTTAAAAAAACAGGGGTGGTCAAGAGTTAGGATAAATGGTTATATTTATGAATTAAACGAAATTCCAGAACTTGATAAAAATAAAAAACATAACATCGAACTTATTATTGATAGGTTAATTATTAAAGAGGACTCAAGACTAAGGATTGCAGAATCTATAGAAAATGCTTTTAAATATGGTGAAGGGAGAGTAATTGTATATTATTTAGAAGATGAAAAAGAGGAAATCTTTTCAGAATCTCTTAAATGCCCTAAATGTGATTATTCTCTTCCAGAACTGGAACCAAGACTATTTTCCTTTAATTCACCATATGGTGCATGTAAGGAGTGTCACGGACTTGGTTTTAAAAGTGAAATAGCCCCTGAACTTATTATAAATCCTTATATTTCAATACTTGAGGGTGCAATAAGACCAATAGGAGAACCTTATGGTTCCCTTTATTATAAACTTTCTAATCTTGCAAGGAAATTTAAAGTTTCCCTTGATAAGCCATGGAAGGACCTACCAGAAGATTTTAAAAAAGCACTTCTTTTCGGAGATGAAAATTATTACTATGATTTTGAAGGTATAATTCCCTTCCTTTTGAGAAAATATGAAGAAACAGAATCTGATTATGTTTTAGAGGAAATTGAAAAATATATTGTAAAAAAAACATGTCCTGAATGTAAGGGAGCGAGGTTAAATAGAAGCGCACTTTCTGTTAAAATAAAAAATAAGAATATATATGAATTAACTAAAATTGATGTTAAAAGTGCAAAGGAATTTTTTGAAAATTTAGATTTAAGCGAGAAAGAAAGGCTGATTGCAGAAAGAATAATAAAAGAAATATATGCAAGACTATGTTTTCTTGACGATGTTGGACTTTATTACCTTACACTGGACAGAACTATGGAAACCCTTTCGGGAGGAGAAGAGCAGAGAGTAAGACTTGCTACACAGATAGGAAGCGGTTTAACAGGTGTTCTGTACGTGCTGGATGAACCTTCCATAGGTCTTCACCCAAGAGATAATGAAAAACTGATGAGTACACTTTTGAAGTTAAGGGATCTTGGTAACACAGTCCTAGTTGTAGAACATGATGAATTTACAATAAGAACTGCTGATTATATAATTGATCTTGGTCCTGGTGCAGGAGAAGAGGGAGGTTATGTTGTAGCTCAGGGATCAATTGAAGATATAATGAATTCCCAGGATTCAATTACTGGAAAATATTTAAAGGGAGAGTTAAAAATAGAAATTCCTGAAAAAAGAAGAGAACCTGGTGATAAGTGGCTTATTATTGAAGGAGCGAGAGGATTCAATTTAAAAAATATTACTTTAAGAATCCCCCTTGGACTTTTTGTATGTATAACAGGGGTATCAGGTTCAGGAAAGAGTACCCTGATTATTGAAACTCTTTATAAGGCAATTAGAAGAATGCTTTATAACTCACCCGAAATCCCTGCTCCCTATGATTCTATAAAAGGAATAAGAAATATTGATAAGATTATAAATATTGATCAATCACCGATAGGTAGAACCCCAAGATCTAACCCAGCAACCTATACAGGTCTTTTTACACCTATAAGAGAACTTTTTGCCTCACTCCCTGAAAGCAAAATGAGAGGGTATAAGCCTGGTAGATTTTCCTTTAATGTTAAAGGTGGAAGATGTGAAGCCTGTGAGGGTCAGGGTTACAATATAGTTGATATGCTCTTTTTACCAAGTGTCCATGTTCCCTGCGAGGTTTGTAAAGGGAAAAGATACAATAGAGAGACCCTTGAAATAAGGTATAAAGGGAAAAATATAGCAGAAGTCCTTGATATGTCCGTTAAAGAAGCTTATGAATTTTTTGAAAATATTCCACAGATCAAAAGAAAATTGGAACTTTTAATGGATGTTGGACTTTCCTATATTAAACTTGGACAACCAGCAACGACTCTTTCAGGCGGAGAGGCCCAGAGAATAAAACTTGCAAAAGAACTTTCAAAAGTCGCTACAGGAAAAACACTTTATATTCTTGATGAACCAACAACAGGGCTTCACCTTGACGATATAAAAAAACTTCTTAAAGTTTTACAGCTACTTGTAAATAAAGGAAACACTGTTATCGTAATTGAACATCAACTTGATGTGATAAAATCCGCTGACTGGATAATTGACCTTGGACCAGAAGGCGGAGACAGGGGCGGCTACATTGTGGTAGAAGGTCCTCCTGAAAAAGTAGCAATGTGCAAAGAATCCTACACAGGGAAATTTTTAAGAAGAATTCTAAAAATTGAAGAAAAAGTAAAATTGTGAAGAAAATTTATAATTTTATTGCAAAAAAAGAACTTTTAAGAATTGTTAAAAATGCTTTGAAAGAAGATATAGGTAAAGGAGATATTACAAGTAATCTAATTTTTAAAAAAAATGAAAAAGCAAAATTCTATTTAATCTCAAAGAATAATGGAATACTTTGTGGTACAGAAATTTTTAATCTTGTTTTTAAAATTTTAAATAAAAATATTAAAATTGAATGGTTTAAAAAAGAGGGAGAATTTATAAGCAAAATGGAAAAAGTTGCTCTCTTAAAGGGAGAAATTAAATCTATCTTAAAAGGTGAAAGGGTTGCTTTAAATTTTATTTCTCATCTTTCAGGAATTTCAACACAGGTATACAATTTGAAAAAAATAGCAGGAGATTTAATAATTAAAGATACAAGGAAAACTATTCCCCTTTTAAGAAAACTTCAGAAATATGCAGTTTATGTTGGTGGTGGAGAAAACCATAGAATGACCCTTTCAGATTGTATTATGATAAAGGATAATCATAAGAAATTAAAAAATTTGAAAGAAATTTTAGAAATTATAGAAGAAAAAAAACTTGAAAAAAATACAATTTTGGAAGTAGAAAATATAAAAGAATTAAAACTTGCCATTCAATACGGAATAAAATACATAATTCTTGACAATATGAAAATTAAAGAAATAAAAAAAACTCTTAATCTAAAAGATAATAAAATTTTCCTTGAAGCAAGTGGAAATATAAATTTTAAAAATATTAAAAAATATAAAA
>CBFGJR010000133.1:0-2323 GCA_965649145.1 Caldifarciminota bacterium
AAGAAATTATAAACATCTTCTTCCTCACCTTTTAACTTATAAGCAATCACATTACCCTTTTCATCAAACTCTTTTAAAAATCCAACATCTTTTTCCATAAACTCTTTTGTAAAAGAGCTGAAAGCACCAAGTGCAACAATTAAAATTTCCCTCGTATTTATTCTCCCTTCAACATTATGGTCTTCTCCATATTCAAAAATTCCGTGCTCTAAAAGTTTAAGCAATTCCCTTTGAACTCCATATCCTGAAACATCTTTCTGTGTTCCTGCACCTGCAAACCTTAAATTGCTTGTGGAACCTGCTATTTTGTCAAACTCATCAATTATTATTGCTCCAATCTGCGCTAAATATTTGTTTCCTCTTGCCGCCTCAATTAATTTATATGGAATATTTATAACATTTTCACCAACATATCCTGTTTCACTGTATTTTGTTATATCAATTATCACATAAGGGATTTTCAAAATTCTCCCAAATAAAAGTTCCATTATATAAGTTTTCCCACATCCTGTTGGACCTATAAAAATATAATTTACTTTTTCAGGTAAACTTTCTGGTGGCACTTTATATTCATAAATCATTTTTATTCTTCTTAAATGTCTGTAAACTGCTATACAAACCATCTTTCTTGCCTCTTTTTGCCCCCTATACCCTTCTTTTTCTAATAATTCATAAAGTTCAGAAGGAGAATATAAAGGAAGATTTTTTACAAATTTTTCAAATTCATCTTTCTTCATAGCATCAATTTCACTTATTTTTTTATAAAAAAATGTAAAATGATCTTTTTCATCATATTTGAAATCTTTATTTTTCATTTTCCTCCTTTTCTTTTAAAATTTCTGATAGAACTCTTTCATGTATTTTGAGGTCTTCATCTTTATAAAGGACAAATCTTATCCTTTTTATATATTTTAGTTTTGGAACAATTTCAATTATTGTTTTAAAAGCAACTCTTGCTGCTTCCTCCATTGGATAACCAAAATAACCTGTTGAAATTGAAGGAAAGGCAATTGAATCTACCTTATTTTCCTCTGCAATTTTTAATGAATTTTTATAACAATTTGATAGAATTTTATCTTCAGGCTTATCTTTACCATATACAGGTCCTAATGTATGAATTACATATTTATTTGGTAAATTATATGCACCTGTAATTACTGCTTCACCGGGCTTTATTGGTGCATATTTTTCACATTCTTTTTCCAGGAGTGGACCAGCTCTTCTATGGATTGCACCTGCTACTCCACCACCTGGTTTAAGCCATGCGTTTGCTGCATTTACAATCGCAGTAAATCCCTTTTGGTCTGCTATATCACCTTTAACACATTCAATTATGACATCACCTATCTTTATTTGCATAAATGAATTATAATAAAAAATAACTTTTTCTTTCAAATTCCTTTTCATCAATTTCAACAAAGTTCCACCTCCCATACCTTCTTTGCAATCTCTATAAATTCATTCCTTATCCTTTTAAACCCATACCTTTCCTTTAAATCCTTTAAAATTATTATATAAACTTCTATTCCCTTCTCAATCATCTTGTCTCTATTAACTCTTGATATTTTTGCATAACCATCTGTTATAACAAGTATTTTTTTAAAATCGTTTTGAATCGCATGCTCCGCAATTGAATCAAAGTCAGTGCCATAGGTTGTCCTTATCTTTCCGCTTTTCAATTCTTCCAGAGTAATTTCATATACTTTGTTTGAAAATATATAAATTGGCTCTGAAATCACATCTCTTAAAAAATAACATATTTCATATACAAAGGACCAGTACTTACTTGTTGAACTGGAAACATCTATATAAACTTTTGGTCTTTTATAAAGAAGTGATTTCTTAATTAATGTTCTGGAAAAAAAGAATGGATAAATACCTTTTGAAATTAAAAGTATTTCCCTCCTTGAAGGGAAAGGGATAACACTTCTTGCTCTTGTCATCTTATAATCAAGATAAAATTTATCATCTTTAGAAAGTGCCTCTTTAATTGCTTCTTTAAATATATAAATTGTTTCCTCCTTAACATCTTTTCCATCCTTTATTTTAATTTTTTCAATTTCCTCTTCATTATTTTTACCTCCTTCACAGGATTTTATCTTTTCTATTTCATCAATAAATTTTATTTTAAAATATAAATTTTTAAAATGTTTCAGATATTTTTTCAGGAAATTTATGAAATTGTGAATATCTTCTTTTTCCTCATAAAGAAAATTTTTTATATAATAAGCAACTTGAGAATATTTAAAAACCCCTTTCTTTTTTAGAAAGAGATTTAGGTTTTTTATTATCTTTCCGTCTTTTATAACTTTATAAGGATTTA
>CBFGJR010000134.1:0-2316 GCA_965649145.1 Caldifarciminota bacterium
TTTTATATTTTCCATTTTGTTAACTTAAAGTACTTTTGCATAAAAAACTTCTTCAAGGTCAGGTTCGCTTTTAAAAAAATTTATAATTTTAATTCCATTTTCTTCTAATTTTTTTACTATTTCCAGAATTTTCTCTTCTTTTCTTGAAAAGATTTTAAATCCTTTTTTTGTTCTTGTGTATATAACTTCTTCCTCCTTTTCAATCAATTTTTCAAATTCCCTTACCTTTTCCACGATTACTTCATAAATTTTATATTCCTCAAGAAATTTTCTCTTTAAATTGAAAGGTGAACCAAGGGCTTTATTTTCTCCTTTATCAATGAGCAAAATTCTATCGCAGTATTCAGCCTCATCCATATAGTGAGTTGTTAATATCATTGTTGTTCCCTTTTCTTTTAAATTATTTAAAATTTTCCAGAATTCCTTTCTTGTTTCAATTCCCATTCCTGATGTTGGTTCATCAAGAAAAAGTAGAGGAGGATTATTTATTATAGCACAGGCAAGGGAAAGTCTCTGTTTCACTCCTAAGGGCAATTCACTTAAAAGGTAATTTCTCCAGTTATCCATATTAAGAAGTTCAATAAGTTCTTCTATCCTTTCTTTTTCCCTTTCAACTTCGTATAATCCTGAATAAAATTTTAGATTCTGGTAAAGAGTTAAATCAGGGTAAAGGGAAAATTTTTGGGATAGGTAACCTATATTTTTTCTTATTTTTCTTATATTTTCCTTTCTTAATTTTTCTCCAAAAATTTCAATTTCACCTTCTGTTGGTTTAATAATTCCGAGAAGCATTTTAAGTGTAGTTGTTTTTCCCGCACCATTTGGACCTAAAAATCCAAAAATTTCCCCCTTTTCTATTTCAAAATTTAAATTTTTTACAGCGATAAAATTTCCAAATTTTTTTGTAAGATTATTTACCCTTACAATTTTTCCCTCCCCCCTTAAAATATAGAATCTTTTCTTTTCAAATTCTTTTTCTTCTAATTCTTCATATAGATAGCCTTCATCAATTAAAAAGGACCTTTCTGCTCTTTTTGTTTCAAGAATATAAGGAGTTGTTATTATTATTGATATTCCTTCCTCTTTCAGTCTGTAAAAAAGGTTCCATAGTTTTGACCTTGAAATCGGGTCAATTCCCCTTGTTGGCTCATCAAGTAATAAAAGTTTTGGTCTATATATAAGTAAAGTAAGAAGAGAAAGTTTTTTCTGCATACCTCCTGAAAGTTCTTTTACCTTATTTTTCTTTTTTTCTTTTAATTCAGTTAATTCAAGAATTTCCTTAATCCTCTTTTCTATTCTTTTTTTATCATCATATATTTCTCCAAAAAAATTCATTGTTTCCTCCACTGTGAGGTCAGGATAAAGGGAGAAGGTTTCTGAAGAGTAACATATTTTGTCCTTAAATTTTTCTCTTTCTTTTAATAGGTTACTTCCTAAAAAAATTATTTCACCCTCATCGGGTTTTAAAAGTCCAGCAATAATTTTCAAAAGCACACTTTTTCCTGAACCATCCGGTCCTGTTATTGCAAGAATTTCTTTCTCCTTTAAGACAAAATTAATTCCCTTTAAAATTTCCTTATCTTTAAATTTTTTCTTAATATTTTTTAATTGGAGAACTATTGATTTTTCCATCTTATTTATAATAAACTGAAACGGTCATTCCTGGTTTTAAAAGGTTATCCCTGTTAATAACTTTAACTTTGAATTTAAAAACAAGTAAAGCCTTTTCATCTGGAGTTATGACATTTTTTGGTGTAAACTCTGCCTCCTCTGAAATCCAGACAATTTTTCCTCTGAATTCTATTTTTTTATCCGTATGGGGTATAATCCTTACAGTCTTTAAGAGTTTTATATCGTATAATTCCTTTTGAGGTAAATAGGCATAAACAAAAAGAGTGTCAAGATTTATAATTCTGAAAATTGGAAAACCAGGTTTTGTTAATTCTCCTACTTCAATACTCTTTTCTATTATTATTCCTTTTATAGGTGATCTTATTATATATTCCTCTTCCTGAATAGAAAGCCTTTCCAGATTTTTTTTAATTGATTCAATATTTTCTTCAGCTGATTTAAGTTTATATAAAAGTGAGTTATACTTTGCTTTTATTTTTTCATATTCCCTTTCTGAAATTGCCCCTGTTTCCAAAAGTTTTTTAGTTTTTCCTAAATCTTCCTTTAAATTTTCAATTTCAATCTCAAGAGATTTTTTTTCAAATTTTAAGGCATTGAGTTTTTTCTCTGTTTCTTCCTTTAAAATTTTTATTTCCCTGTTATCAATTTCAAGAATAATTTCACCTTTTTCTACTTCTTCTCCCT
>CBFGJR010000135.1:0-2302 GCA_965649145.1 Caldifarciminota bacterium
AAGGAAAATCAAAAACTTTACATACCTTTCTGGGAAATATATAAAATGGAAAAGTATTTTGGGAAAAGAAAATTCACTGATTATTCAAAAAATTTATGGGCAAAAAATTTTTTAAGAGCAAAAATAGAAATTCATGAATTTGCAAAAAAAATTTTAACCCTAACAGCAAGAAGGAAAGTATTCAAGGGAATTTCCTTTAAACTTGATGAAGAGGAAGAAAAAATTCTAAATGAGATTATCCTGAGTTTTCCTTACATAGAAACTGATGATCAAAAGAGAGCATGGGAAGAAACAAAAAGGGATTTAGAATCAGATAAAAGGATGGATAGATTAATAATAGGTGATTCTGGTTTTGGTAAAACTGAAATTGCTTTAAGGGCACTTGCTATGTGTACTTTAAAAGGATATCAGGGACTTTTGTTGGCACCAACAACACCTCTTGTCTTACAGCATTACAGGAATTTTTCTGAAAGATTGAAAGATTTTCCCATAAATGTTAGAATGTTATCAAGACTTATTTCAAAAAATGAAGAAAGAGAAATTCTTAAAAATTTAAGAGAAGGTAAAATTGATATTTTAATAAGCACTCACAGAGCCCTTTCTGAGGATGTAAAGTTCAAAAAACTTGGACTCCTTGTTATTGACGAGGAACAGAGATTTGGTGTCGAACATAAGGAAAAATTGAGACTTTTAAGAGAAGAACTTGATACCCTTATTATTTCTGCCTCTCCAATTCCAAGAACCCTCGCTCTTTCAATTTATAATATTCTTGATATATCAAGAATAAGAACACCACCAAAAGGTAGGAAGGAAACAGAAATAATAATAGCAAATTATTCCCTTGAAAAAGTAAAGGAGGCTATTGAAAAGGAACTTGATAGAAAAGGACAGGTTATTTATGTAAGAAACAGAATTTCACCCTTAAAGGAAATAAAATCAAAAATTAACTTTCTTTTCCCTGATGTAAGGTGTGAAATATTACATGGAAAAATGAATAAAACTGAAATAGAAGATATTTTAATTTCCTTTATCTTAGGGGAGATAAAAATTTTAATTACAACAAGTATTCTTGAAACAGGAATGGATTTTGAAAATGTAAATACATTAATAATTGAAAGACCTGATTTATTTGGACTTTCAGAACTTTACGCCTTGAAAGGAAGGGTTGGAAGAAGGGATAAAAAATCCTGTGTTTATCTTTTATTACCACATAAATTAAGCGAAAGAGCAAGGGAAAGGATAAAGATATTAAAGAGATACAATTATCCTGGTTCAGGGGAAAAAGTGGCTTTGAAAGACCTTGAAATGAGAGGACCCGGTGAGTTTTTTGGGAAAAAACAGAAAGGATTCATAAAAAAATTGGGGATAAGTTTTTATATAAAACTCCTTGATGAGGAAATAAAGAAATTAAGAGGTGAAAAAGTTACTAAAATAATTCCAGAGGTAGTTAGCTATACTTCCTTGGTTTTTCCTCTAAATATGAGTGATGAGGATAAACTCTATCTTTCAAGAAGTTTATTTACAGCAGAGTCAGAAGATGAGATAAATTTGATAATTGAAGAATATAAAGATAGATTCGGGAAAGCTGATAAAAATATGGAAAAAATTTTCTTACTCGCTAAAAAATTTTTAGAAGGTAAAATAAAAGGAAAAAGGAAGGTAAAAGTTTTTGAGGATTTAGTATTTATAGAATAGAAATTACCTCTTTTAAAAAGGGTAAATTTTTGTCTTTATCTGAAAGAATGGGATCTTTAATTGGCCAAAAAATATTTAAATCAGGGTCATTCCATCTAACACCCGCATCAAGTTCCCTTGAATACTCTTCTGATACTTTATAAAGAACAATAGCATAATCACTTAAAACACAGAAACCGTGAGCAAATCCTTTTGGAACATAAAGCATATTTTTGTTTTCTTCTGAAAGAATAACAGATATCCATTTACCAAAGGTTTCAGAATCTTTTCTTAAATCAACAGCAACATCAAAAATTTCTCCCTTTACACACCTTACAAGTTTTGCCTGTTCTTTCGGTTTTCTCTGAAAATGAAGTCCCCTTAAAGTATTCTTTACTGAAAAGGAAACATTATCCTGTTTAAATTTTCCCTTTATCCCCAAATTTTTAAAATCAGATTCTTTATAACTTTCAAAAAAATAACCTCTTAAATCTTCAAAACTCTTTGTTTTAATAAGAATAATTCCTTTTATTTCAAGTTCTTCAAAATCAAAAGGCATTTAAATTTTATTCCCCGAGAGCTTTAAGTCTTGCCTCAGTTTTTTTAAGATATTCCTGGGCTTTTGAAT
>CBFGJR010000136.1:0-2300 GCA_965649145.1 Caldifarciminota bacterium
TATTAAGGAAAAAGTTAAATAGTTTAAGGAGCAGGTTAATAGATTTAAAGAGGAAAGTTTCAATGAAGGAAAAAGGGGAAAATAAGTTAGATGAACTATTTAAGAGAGCAGAAAGTAGTATAGCGAGGTATAAATTGTATCAGAAAATAGCGTCAAAGGGATTAGGAAAGGAAGGGAAGGTGTTAAGTAAAGAGGCGAAGGAAAGATTAAGAGAGAAAATAGCAAAGTTAAAAGAAGGGTCAAGGGAAAGATTAAAGGAAAGGTTAGCAAGGTTAAAGGAGAGAAGGAAAAAGGCTGTTTTTGACCCGAGAATTTTGACTGATTTAGACCCCGAAGTTGGTTTTGGACCTCAACCAGAAGTTGCTGATGAGTTAGGGGCGAGAAGGAGGGAGTATAAGGTTGATTTAGCACATGAAAAGTCAGAGGAAGTAAGGAAGCCTGTTCCCAAGACACAAGAGATGGTAGCGGAGAAGCCAGTTGAAGTGGAGAAGGCAATAATAGAGAAGGCTTCAAAGGTTATGGAGATTGTAGATAGAATGATAGATAAGGGAATGATTTCATTAAATCAGAGGTATAGTAAGATGAATGAACTTTTGAAGTTTAATGATTTAGAACTTGAAAGGATAAAGAAGTATGTTGATGAGGTTAAGAAGGAGACAGTTATAGCAGGGGAAGATGAGTTTATAGATTTAGAGAAGGTGGTTGGTGATTAAAAAAGGAGGTAGGTAAAATGCTACAAAGACATATAAAGTATGTTTATAAAGAGGGAATTTATAGTTTTTATGATGGGGAAAATGTTGTTGAGTATGTTGGAGGTTCTCCTTTAATTATTTTTGGACAAAGTCAATTTACATTGCCTTCAGGACCCCCTTATGATTATTCATTAGGACCAGATGTTTATGTTAATGGTGCTTTTATAGGGACGGGTGAAGCAGGAATAGATGTTTTGCCTAAATTTTTAGGGGTTGCTGTTCATTCAAGGAAGGTTGATAGTTATATAAGGAGGGTAGCGGTTATAAAGAGACCAGCAATAATAACAGTTTTTAAAGGAAAGGCAGGTATGAAGGAGTTTCAGCAAGCAGAGGAATATTATCCTTTTGGGTTTACTGAAGATGATGCTTTTCATCCAGTATATTTAGAACCAAATGAAATTTTGAATGTTGGGGATTTAATGATTCCTTATATGATAACAGAAGGAAATGTAAGAAGGTCTGTTTGGGTGAGAGCAACTTATCAAAGACTTGGTTTGACTGCTGGAATTGTAGTTCCTGTTCCAGCAAGGGTTCAGGCAGTTTCGGGAACAGGAGAAGATTTGTTAGTTGTATTAGAATTAGGTAATTTTAATTTTGAAGTTTTAGTATAAAAAAAAGGAGGTAAAATTATGTTAGGAAGGCATATACAATATATCTACAATGAAGGGATGTATGAGTTAGATACGGCGAGCCAAATTGATTGGGTTGGGGGCTCGCCTGTTATTATATCAGATATGGGAGGAAGTGTTCCTTCTTATGGACCTCCTTATGATTATTCTTTTTTGCCTTATGTGAAAGTTAGTGGTGCTGGTGCTGATATGATAACTAATTTAAAGAATTTATTAGGGATAGTTCAGCATAACAGGAAAACTAATGAATTTACAAATAAGGTAGCAGTTATAAGGAAACCAGCCATTGTTACAGTGTTTAAAGGAAAAGCGAGAATGAAGGAATTTCAACAGGCAGAGGAGTATTTTCCTTTTGGTTATTCTGAAGATGATGCTATTCATCCAGTTTATCTTGAAGCAGGTGAGCAAATAGTAAGTGGTGATTTGCTTATTCCTTTTAAAGCGACAATAAATGGTAAGGATTATTCTGTATGGGCAAAAGCCACAGCAATTAGATTAGGAGTTCCAGTAAATACAACCCAAGTGTTTAGTTTGCCAATCAGGGTTCAATCAGTATATCCAAGTCCAGCAACATCAGATAATTTAAATGATTGTATTTTTGTGTTGGAGTTTGATGATTTTACTTTGAAAATAACAGGATGATAAAAAAGATTAAATAAAAAAAGGAGGTAAAAAAATGGAAGAAAGAAAAACATCAGCAATACAAGAAACAAAGGGGAAGGTTGACCCCTTTGTTAAGAGGGCAGACCTTTTGAGGAAGGAAGCCTCATTAGAGTTAGCGTTTAAGACAATGGCGGGTTTACAGAAACTTGCCCAGGCGCTTGCTTCTCCTGTTAGGAAACATCTTGATTATCGTGGAGTAGGAAGAAGGTTTTTTGTAACAGAACCTTATGTTGACCCAGGACCGATGTATTACGAT
>CBFGJR010000137.1:0-2297 GCA_965649145.1 Caldifarciminota bacterium
AGATTTTTATTCAGTTTTGTTGGATTTACCTTTTATGAGCCTACCTATTTAATTCCAGATGTTGTTATTATTACCATGTTTTTTATAGTATTAAATAAATACAAGGAAAAAATTTTATCTGCTTTTAAAAATTCTTTCGCCTTCCGTGTTTTACTTTTTCTTCAAATAATCTTTTTTTTAGAGATATTTAACCCCCTGCAGGGCAATTTAATGGTGGGGTTTGTTGGTTCTAAATTTTTACTTATTCCATCCCTCTTAAGTTATATTGCCTTTGCTATTGATAGAAAAATTTTAAAAAAATTATTTAAAATAATAACCTGGCTTGGAGTTTTCTCCTCAATATATGCAATTTATCAATTTCATAAAGGATTTTTTGATTTTGAAATATTATGGGCTAAAAATTCCGGTATGACTTCCCTCATATTAGGTGGAAAATTAAGACCTTTTTCCTTTTTTCCAAGTCCAGGGGAATTATCCCTATTTTTAATGACAGCTGGACTTATTGAAATAGCAATGATGAGGTTATCTCCTTTAATAATTTTAACAATCCTTAAAATATCCCTATATGCAATTGCATCTTTTTATACAAATGTCAGAGTAGGACCTTTTGTTTTTCTCTTTTTATTCCCGCTTCTTTTAATTTTCAAAATCACAAAAAGACTTTCTTCCACATTAATAATATACTACTTCATCCTATTTGGAATTATCCTTTTTATTAACAATGTATCTCTTTCTGAATTGAACTTAAATTTAGGTGGAATAAATGAAGTTTATATAAAACATTTTTTTCAGGGCATTATTGACCCTGCTGCAAAAGGTTCATCTTTTATTCACAGATTAAATATATGGAAAGAAGCCCTGATGGATATTTTTAAATATCCTTTTGGACATGGTATAGGTGTTTCTTCCTTAGCTGCTACGAGGTTCGGTGGTAAACCCATGCATGCAGAAAGTTCCTTTATTTCAATGATTTATTCTTGTGGAATTTTAGGATTTTTAAGTTTAATTTTTTTGGTTCTTTATGTAGTCTTCAAAGGTCTTTTAAAGCTTTCTATCAAGACGGATAAAATAATTTTAGCAATCTGGTGTGGTTTTACCTCAATAGTTATGGGACAATGGATAGTCACTTACTTTCAGGGAGCTTTCTTCTGGTTATCTATGGGATTATTTTTAAGATGGATAGATTTAAAAGAAGAGATTTAAAGTATCGGGATCTTGTTTTATTTTCTTTTCTTATAGTTTTCTCAATTATTGAAGTATATTTTTTATTAAATTTAAAGGTAAGGGAATTCACTTTTCTTTTCTTTCTTTTTATTGGTCTATCCTTAATTATTTTAAATCATAACATTTCATTTTTTTATATACTAACCTATTTACTCTTTATGCCTTTTTTAAGGAGAATTATCCTTCCTTACCAGGGGTATCTTCCCATTGAACCCTTATACCTTATTCCTGATCTCCTCATCTTTTTCTTTTTCACTTATATTTATCTTCCCAGAATAGAAAACTTTAAAAAAATTCTTTTTTATAATGAGTTTAAAATTTTATTCATCTTACAAATTATAATGTTTTTAGAAATATTCAATCCTTTGCAAGGTCCAATTCTTGTTGGTTTTGGGGGAGTAAAATTTTTACTAATTCCATCACTTCTCTCATATATCTCTTTCTTTACAGAGGATAAAAACTTTAAAAAAACAAAGTTCTTTATAATCTTTTCTGGAATAATCTCCTTTTCTTATGCCTGTTTACAACTCAATGAAAGATACTTATCCTTTGAAAAAAATTGGTTAAGTTATGTTAGAGATGAGTATGGTTCTGTTTTTGATATTTATAGTGGAAATATAAGACCCTTTTCTTTTTTTTCCAGTGTTTCAGAATTTGGACGGTTTATGGGAATATGTGCCCTTTTGAGTTTTTTCTTTCTTAAAAATAAAATTAGAATTCTATTAACAATTATCTTTATTTACGGAATTATTATTTCAGGAGTAAGAATAGCAATGTACTCACTTTTAATTTCGTCTATTTTCTTTTTAATTTTTAGAAAAACTCAAAATTATAAGGAATTTATAAATTTTTCCCTTTTAATTTTTTTCCTCACTGTAATTTTAACAAATATCGTTAATATATCATCAGTTAATATTAAAACTTACAGGGGTAGATTTTTGCAGGGTATTTTTGACCCTTTGACAAGGGGTTCATCCTTGCATTACAGGATAGATAATTGGAAAGAGATTTTAATAAAAAGTTTTACAGAAAAACCCTTTGGAGTGGGGCTTGGTGCTACAACAAGGTCTTCT
>CBFGJR010000138.1:0-2266 GCA_965649145.1 Caldifarciminota bacterium
AAAAATAAAATTCTTTACCAAAACTTTTCCATTTTCTTGCATATTTAGTATCTGTTGCCTTTTCAAGAAAAAAATCTTCAAATTCATCCTCAATAAAGTATCCTTTCCCCAGAAATCTTTCTTTCATTTCTTCATAAAAAAATTTTTCATCTGTTATTGAATAGAATTTACCTTCTTTTTTAAGGGAATGCCATATAATTTCAGGAAAATCACCTTCATAAATTCTTCTTTCTTTGTGTTTTTCCTTTTTAAAGGTAAAGGGAAATAGCATAAAAATTTTTTCAAAAAGGAAATGCGGAAAAACATATTTCAATAAAAATTTTGCATCACCATGGAATAATAAAATGTTTTTGTGATAGGATAATTTTTTAAGGGCAGTTTTTATCATTTTTTTTGATATTTCAATTCCAATTAAAGGGGAAGAAGGGTCAAGTGCAAAAAGGTGAATTAAAAAATCTCCTTTTCCAAAGCCGATTTCTAAAAATCTTGGAGGTTTTGGTCCAAAAAAACTAAATTTTAAAGGCAAGCTTTCATCCTGCCAGAAAACCATCATAGAATATAATTTTATAATGAAAATTATTGAAAGGGAAAAGGTTAAAAAAGGAATAAGATTCTTATTTTTAATTTTTTTTATTACTCTTATCTTAGTATTTTTTCTTTCTTTCAATAAATTAAATATAGAGTATTTTAAAAAGATTAGGATTCCCTTTATTTTTTTGTCTTTTTTGATGTCTTTTTTATATGTAATTTCTGGTGGTTTAACAATGACCTTTACTTCCTTTTCCTTTAATAAAAAAGTTAATCCTTCATTTTCAATAGAGATTCTTCTTTCCGGATATTTTCTTGCTTCAATAACACCTTTTGGTTCAGGAGGGCTTCCCTATCAGCTTTTTTTACTTTCAAGGAAAAGGATATCTGTAGGGGAAGGTACTTTTATTTTATATATTTTTGCCTTCTTTAAATATTTATTTTTATTCAGTTTTTTATTTTTAAATTTAAAATTTTTAATAATTTCAAAAAACTCTTATATAAGAATGATACTCTCTTACATAATTTTACTTATCCTTTTAATGTTTTTTATTCTTTTTTTTCTTTTTGTTCTTCCTGAAGAAAAACTGAAGATTTTACCTCTTAAATTGGGGGGAAATTTTAAAAAGATATTAATAATTTTTTTTAATGAACTCATTAATTTTAAAAGAGTTTTTATTATTTTTTTAAAAAGTCCTCATTATTTATTTTTATCCTTATTATTTGCCTTTATAAGTTATTTATCTCTTGTTTTAATTATACCTTTAATTTATCTCAGTCTTGGAATAAAGGTAGAATTTTTTAAGATTTTTTTAATTTCAGCATTTATATATGTGCTCCTTATTTTTTCACCTTCACCAGGTGCTACTTTTTTTGCGGAGGTTGTATCCTTTTTGATTCTTTCAGAAGGTTATAGTAGTGAATTTATTCCTTTAATAATTTTTTTATGGAGATTTTTTTCCTTTTATATTTTTGCATTTTCTGGCGCTTTTTTCATATTATGGAGAATATCAAAATGGAAACTCTGATATTTCCCCTCATAGGTTATTTAATCGGCTCAATCCCTTTTTCTTATATTATGGGCAAATTAAAAGGTGTAGATATAAGGAAAGTTGGTACTTTTAATGTGGGTAGTGCAAATGTAAAAAGGCTTTTTGGTTTTAAATACGGTTTTTTAGCCTTTATTCTTGACTTTTTAAAAGGAGTAATTTCTTCTCTTATTCCAAAATTTCTTGGTTTTGGTCCCTTTTATTCCTTTTTATCAGGCTTTTTTGCAAGTATAGGGCATTCTTACCCCCTTTATCTTAAATTTCAGGGAGGAAGAGGAATTGCCACATCCCTTGGTTTTCTTTTTTTTATATTTCCGAGAGAGACCTTAATTTTTTTAATATTTTTTTCCCCCTTAATTTTTATGAGGGAAAATGCCCTTTATATTTTTTTATTTATTTTTTCAATTTCCCTTTATTTATTTGTAAATTTTAAAGAACTTTCCTTTTTACCCATAATTTTTTTAATTTTTGTTCTTATAAGGAGGGTTCAATTTGTATATTCTGATTTAAAAACAGGAAGAAAATTTTTAAAGAGTTTTATTAACAGGTTACTTTTTGATGCACCTGAAAGAAAAAAAAATAAAGAGACTTAACTTTTTTCAAAAAGATGAAAAGCCTAATTTTTATGTTAACTATAATATCTCTCTTTTTCCAGATTTCAGATATTTTTAAAAATTTAATAATCTATA
>CBFGJR010000139.1:0-2246 GCA_965649145.1 Caldifarciminota bacterium
ATGCCCGCTCTTTCAAGTCCAAGAATCTTTTTTGTAAATATTGCCATTACCTTTCCCTGCTCAGGATCTGTATAACAAACCCTGAATGCATATTTTTTGTTTTTTGTCACAAAAGGATGTGTTGCTGTTGGTGTTATAATGGGAATTTTATTGGAATCAGCAATTTCACCTGCTATAATTACCAGTTTTGAAGTTACAGGACCTATAATTGCATAACAATCAGGGTCTTTAATAAACTGCTTAATCCCCTCTTTTAGATCTCTGGTAAGTCCCTTGTTGTCATAAATTATTGTTTTTACCTTGAAATTTTTAAAGTCCGAACCTTCAACTTTTATTGCAAGCTCAACACCCTGAACAACTTCTCTTCCGTAACTGGATGTGGGACCTGTAAGAGGAACAATCACGCCAATCTTTACTACTTTTTGCTTACATCCTTATATTTTTTTCTCAGGTAAGCAACAAGATCACGCATTTGATTTCCCTCAAATCTTGGCCAGGGAATTCCCCTCTGTTCAGAAAGGGCTTTCATTAAGGGAATATGATTCCAGGTAGATGAAGCAAAATGAAAAGGAGATTTCAATACTTCTCCCACAAGCTCAGGACCTACTTTGCCCTTTTCATGACAGTTAACACATCCTTTGGAAACAAAAATATCTTCTCCCTTCGAAGGATCCCCTGGCTCATCAAAATATTTTACAAAATAAAGATATGCTACTATGTTTGACATTTCTTCCTGGGTAAATTTTGGAAATGGAAAACCAATTTTTTCCATCTCTTTCCACATTGTCATTCCGTGATTCCAAAAGAGTGCGACAATATCTGAAACATTCTGACTTGTAATTTTTTTTATATCACTTGCTATTTTTCCTCCCTTACCCTGAACTGAATGACAGAGTGTGCATTTTTTGTTCTGAAATAATTTCTCGCCTAAGAGAGGATTTCCAACAGTTATAAACCATGGAGATTCACTTTTTTTGGATACACCCCTTATGTATGCAAGGATATCCTTAATGTCTTCTCCTGTTAAAAATGGAATGGATAAACCTTCCGATTTAAGAGCACGAGCCATTTTAGGTCCATGGTTCCACAGTCCCACAGCAATCTGAATTGGAGAAACATAATTCGCATAAGCATCAAGGGGTGGTCCTCTTTTACCTCCCTTACCCTGAAGAGAGTGGCATTTTATGCATACATTTTGAAAAATTATTTTTCCCTTATGAAATTCACCAGGTTCTTCAAAATAATTGAGTAAATAAAGATATCCAAAAAGTTGGGACATTTCTTCCGGAGTGAAAATAGGCCATTCATATCCTCTTAATTCAAGTGCTTCAACCATCTGTGGAGAATGGGACAGGAAAAGTCCCGCGAGTTCATAAAAAGTATAGGTTTTTCCCTTTAAAGATAGGTCAGGTGCAAGTTTTCCTCCTGCCCCGTACACAGAATGACAGTTAATGCATCCCTTATTCATTAATATTTTTTTGCCTTCAAGGGGATTTTCAATAAGAAATAAAGGTTTTTCTTCTTGTGATAAAAGAGAAGAACATAAAAGAAAAGTTATAAGGATAATTTTCATTTTGTCCCTGACTGAAATCAGGTTTGAATTTTCCTTTGAAAAGAAAAAAAATTTTATTATCATTTAAGTAACCCCAAGTTCCTTTTCAATTCTATGAAGTTCAAAAATGGAAAAATCAAGTAAATAGGAACTCAGAATTTTATAAAAGGGAAGTAGAACATTTTTTTTAACCTCTGTAACAAATGGTTTTATCCAGATGAGAAAATGGTTTTCTAAGAACTCTTTAAGGGTTCTATATTCTTCTTTTTCAATTAAATGGGCAATAAATTCCAGTTCGCAGGGAAGTGAATCAGGAAGGTCTTTGTAAAGGGGGTTCTTTAATAATCCTGAACTTTTATATTTTTGCTCTATTTCCTCCAGTGCTTTACCGAATACTTTTCCATTTAACCAGAAAGAAGCGTAAAATGGTGCTTTTGAGTTTAAAGAGTAAAAAATTGAATTCGCTTCTATTTTCAGCTTTTCAAGAATTTTTTCCTTATCCTGTATATTTTTCAAAAAATCGTACATCCTGTTAAAATAAATTTTAAATTTGTTGTTGACTTTATAGGTTATTCCCATAGCTAAAAGCAGGGAATTATTTTCATTTATTTCAAGGAAATTTTTTTCAGGGAGTTCAAAGCTCTGTGCGATAATCAAAAATGTATTTCTTATTATTGTTCTTTTCATTTTATTC
>CBFGJR010000140.1:0-2221 GCA_965649145.1 Caldifarciminota bacterium
TTATGGAAACAAAAACTTTTACCTTCCTACAAAAGTTCCACCCAGTAATCAAATTTTTCACCACCACTTGTAAATCTTGCATCACCTTTTTCACTATTAGCTTTAATAGCAAACATATATGCATTCTCCCTGTCTAAATAAGTATCCAAGAATACCTGGATTTCATCACCGTGTGATGATTTATCAGGTTCCCTTTCTTTTGTTATGCAATGAAAACCTAAAATTAATCCTTCATTATTTTGAAAGATGTAAGCTACTAATGATTCAGGAGGACTTTGAAAAGGCACGGGTTCAGTTTGAATAAATTCCGTAATTTTTTGAGCTTCTTTATAAATATCTTCTTCTAACTTCCCATCAAGAATTATTTTAGCATTTTTAAAATATGGAACATCAATTGTATCTGAAAGATTGAAAATAAATAAAATAATAAATTTACTCATTTTAAACTCCTTTTTAATTTATGAGCAAATAAGCCAAAAATTTCTTCTCCTTCTCTTTTAAGTGGAGCAACAATTCCAATTCTTTTAATTTTATTCTTTTTTATAAACACATAACAGGGTGTCTTTTCAACTCTTGAACCAAAAAGCGAATTATTTATATCCCAGATAATTTCTTCAATTCCCAATTTATACATAAAATATTTTATCTCTTCTAAAACAGGATGGTCTGTCACAATTAAAGTATTCAAAAATTTTAATTTCTTTAAAGAATCAACTATATTTTTCATTTCCTCTAAACAAGTTAAACAATCTGTAGTTTTAAAGTATAAAATCAAATAATTTTTATTTTCAAATTCATAAACTAAGGGAGTATCACATTGAAGTTTAAGGAGGAAAATTTTTCTGGGTAAACCTGAAAACTTTTCAAATTGAGGAATGTATTCCTTTATTTCTTGAAAAAGTAATTTACTTTCTTCTTTCTTAATAGTATAAATTCTTATACAAACTCCTGAAATAAAAGCACTTATCATTAGTAATATATAAAATATTTTTTTCTTCATTCTAACTTAAAAATTAAAAGTGTATCACTTTTAACAAAAAATACTTTATTATCTTTTGCTCCAACTAATTCCCCTTGTGGTAAATAATCTTTAAGTATAAATTTATTGCTTTCGGTATCAAAAATATCCACAACATAACTAATCTCCTCATAAATTTTTGGAGGTTCTTTTTGAATTTTAAATAAATTTTTTCTTAAAATTCGCTCTTTTATCATTTTATTTAAGCTAATCCTTTTCCATGAATCAATCATTTCCTTTATAATATATGCTTCTTTACTTTCTGAAAAAGAGGAGATAACAAGATATCTATTATTTAATAAAAATAAATTAGATAGAAATACCCATTCGCTTTTTCTCACTACATTAACAATTTCCCCATTCAATTTTCTTATTTCAATTTTATCTGGAGGA
The DNA here is from genome assembly GCA_965649145.1 of Caldifarciminota bacterium. Lineage (GTDB taxonomy): Bacteria > Hydrothermota > Hydrothermia > Hydrothermales > JAJRUZ01 > JBCNVI01. The sequence continues at coordinate 1,412 of CBFGJR010000140.1, forward strand.
ATGATCAGATAAATTAATCTTTTTTCACAATTTATTGTGAAGGGCATACTGAAAAATTCATCTATTTCTCTATTTATAATTGATTTTGCAACATTCCCCAAAAAATTTCCAGTTTTTTTATGAACTTTATGAAATAAAAAAGCTTCATAATTAAGAGAATCAACCTCCTTTACCTCTTTTAAAATCCTTAAAAAAATTGTATCAGCGCAAATTCCTATATTTCCAAATAACTCACCAACTAAAAAACTGTTTATAAATTTACCCTCTTCATTAAACTGAGAAATCCTATTCAAAATAAAATCAGAGATGAAAATAATTTTATTTTCTTCATCATATTCTATATCACCTAAAAACTTCCCTTCCCCTACACCATAACCTTCCCCTTTAATTATACTATCCAAAATTTTGCCTGATGAATCTATTTTTAAAACAATACTCTCTTTCCCACTTAAAATATAAAAATTTCCTATTCTATCACATATAATTTTATTAATCTCCGGAAGAGGCGGTAAGTTTATTTTTTTAATAATTTTTAAGGTATACAAATTGAAACAAAAAAAAGTTAAAAAAAGTTTCATTTTAATTTTACAAAAACAAAAGGTAGAGGGTTAATCTCATTCATCTGGTTTATAAACATTTCATTCATCTATCAAACATAGACAATCTTCATTTATATTGTTACATCGACACCCGACAGGAATTGAACCTAAAGGAAGCTTATTATATATATAACAATTTAAAAAGGCTTTCTGGTTTTTTTTTTAACGCATCTGGAATTTTGTCAAAATTAAAAACTTTTTATTTGAAAAA